>CALCWF010000072.1 GCA_937906355.1 uncultured Rickettsiales bacterium | reverse complement strand
CAGAACATCCTTTGTCTGGCCCTCCTGATCCGTGTAGGAAAAGGCAACATCTGTCAGCTCAATGCCACGGAAACCGTCCGCCACCTGATCCCAATCCGTGTTGGGGTCTTTCTGCTCCTCGGGCAGGTTCTCAATCTCGTTCAGCCGCTCGGCGCAGGCAGTCATGGTGTAGTACTGGGGCAGAATGTTTGTAATCCGTTTTGCCGGCCCGGTGATTTGGCCAATCAGCTGCCATACCGCGGAGAGTGTACCGAAGGATACTGTGCCGCGCACAATGCCGACGCCGCACCAGGCAAGGCCGATGACATAGGCGAGGTTTACCGCAGCGGATGAGGCAGTGCTGATGCACAGCGACAGCGCTTTCTGACGGAGCCGGGCGGCACGGTAGGTTTCCAGCCGCCGGGATTCTTCCTGCCCCACTCCCGCACCGGCCTGGAAGGTTCTGATGACCAGGCTGTGGTCAATCAGCTCCTGCAGAAAACCGCGTACGGCACCTTCACATTCCATGACGCGCTTCTGATGCCGCTTGAGCAAACCCCGCAGGGGCAGCGCAGCTATGCTCATGATGCCGAAGGTTGCCAGCAGCAGAAGTGTCAGCTTCCATTCCAGTATGGCAAGATAGCTTGCGGCGGCAATCAGGGAAGCAAGCAGCGAACATACCTCGCAGGGCAGCCACACTACAGTGCCGGCTACGGTGGATACATCCGTAAACAGGCGCTGCATCAGATCTCCGGAATGATAGCGGGTAATGGCACTGTAGTCCCGGGACAGTGCAACGTCGCAGTAATAGCGCTTGAAGGAATTACTGATGGAAACTGTGGCCGCATCGTATAGGTAGCCTGTGATGGAACCTAATAAAATCTGAGAAAAAACCAGGGCAAAATAGATGGCAAACCACGTTAGGAAACGGCGCATATCTCCGCCTGCGGCGAAGTCCACAAACCTCCGGGTGGCCAGTGCCTGAAAGACTGTCATCAGGGCGAGGATTATATAGAAAAAGCTCAGCATGGAAATCCGCAGCAGATTTCCCTTCGCCCGGTGCAAGACAGTGTGCATATTGTTGCGGACTCCTTTCTGTGGGATGGGACAGGCAGAGAATGCCTAAAATCATTATAATATATCAATTCTATTTAGCAGTTTGTCGTTGCTGATTTATTATAAAACATGTTTGATAGTAGAAATCTTATCTTAGCATCTACTAGATTGTTTTTTTCCAGCATATTTATTCCGATTCGAAAGTTGTTTTTTGCTGCCATAGAAAATACATATGGCGACATTCTCAGTAATTTAAAGACGCTGACTATATAGTAATATACAATTGATAACATCATCAATATAACGTAAAAAAAATCACGCAAGTTAGAATAAAGATCGTAACCACGTGCTTTGATTCTATTTATAGCGTAAATATCGCTGTCGTAATTTGGCGACATTGTCTTTTTAATTCCGTTTGATATTACACTGAGTATCTTCTTCCCCTTTGTATATTTACCACTGCTACTATTATTGCTCATGGTATCGTCTTCGTTTGCGACGTTTGAATTATTACTCATTGCAATTTTTTAAAAAATCAGTGTATTTAACCTTTAGTAAGCTCGTTATATCGCCGATTGTTGCAGTATTTATTATATTGCCAACAACCTTAGTTACGGAGGTTATTGTTTTTATAGCACTCGTCGTGAATACTTCCTTTGCGTTGAAGAGTTCCTCCTTCGAGTAGTATCTTTCTTCGAGTTGAAGCCCCTCCTTCCTGATGATATCTATTATTCTTGCCCTCGTGCAACCACCCAATATCTCATTTCCAAGTGGACATGTCACTATCTTTTCGTTGCGTGTGACGATAAATACATTATAGCTACTTCCCTCTGTTATAGATTTGCATCTACTGTTGTAGAATATGACGTCGTCAAAACCGTTTACTTCTGATTCATACTTTGCCATTACCATAGGTAGCAGACTTATCATTTTGACGTCACATCTCATTCTTCTCGGATCCTCCATGAGATTGCTATGCCACTGTTTAATTGTGTTGTTTATTTGGCATTGATTTATCTTCATGAAGCAATTCGGTTTTAAATCGAGACCGGCGAATGTATGACTTCTAGGACAACAGCCACGTGTGAATTGCATATAGACTGAGCCAGTTTCTATTTCCGGATTTCGTTTTATTAGCTCACGTATATATTCTAATATTTCTTCCTTCGATGGAACGTTCTTGAAGTATACCTTTTCGAAACATTTGGTTAGACGATCCAGATGACTGTCTTTGTCTATTAGTTTCCCTTTATATAGCAAAATCACCTCATAGATACCATCACCGAAATAATATCCTGTGTCATTTACTGATACTTTCGCTTCATCTTCGTTAACAAACTCTCCGTTCAAAAAAACAATAGACATAGCACCTAAATTTAAACAAAATAATCAAAATAGAATCAAAATAGACAATGATCAATTAATCAAAATAATACAGACTAAAACGAGATAGAACCTACGTTCAAAATCTTTTTCAATATATTATCTATACTTATAGTGCATACATTACCATTTGCTATAAATTTAATATCTCCTTTTTTCATTGTCTTATCTATACAATGAACGATCTCGGCGTCACCTATTTGGCTTCGTATCATGCTATTTATTTCTTTTGTCGTGCTATCCGACAATTTTGCATTACTAAAAACGTTTATTTTCTTTTTTTTCTCTTTCAACAGTTTACTCTCGGCAACGTCCAATATATCTGGCAGTAGATGACCGTATCTTCTCGAAAGTAACATTAAGAGAAATTTTTGTATATCGTCTTTCTCGTCTATTGTCACACGAATTGCACTCATGGTGCTTTTGTATTTTCTAAACATTGTTGGTTTTATGCAAAATTTAGACATATCTATATCGTTTACTATTTTTTTTAACAGCGAAATACAACTTGCGTCATCGCTTTTATTGCCGATTATGTCCGCCAGCGTATGTGCGTAAGAACTCACAATCCTATTTCTTTGCGACGAATTAAGCATATGTTGAACTTGATTTAGAATTAGGTTGACGCTATATATTTGTCAAGTTTTTACAATAGAAAAACAGCTATAACAATCCGACTGCTTTTTTCACTTTTATTAAAGTTTCGTTTGCCACACTATTTGCAATCTTATTCCCCTTTTCTATTATTTCGTCTAGTTTGTCCTCCTCCTTTTCCAATATTTTATTCACTATCTCTCGTATAGGGACGATTGTATTTATAATAACCTCGATCAAATCGTCCTTGAAGTCCTTCGTTCCTTTATTTTCATACATAGCACACACTTCCTCTATACTTTTCCCGCTAAGAACGCTATATATTGTAATCAAATTTGACACCTCCGGTCTTTTCTCCTTGTTGTAAACTATCCCCTTTATGCTGTCTGTCTTTGCCAGTTTTACTTTCTTGATTATTTCATCGTTTGAATCCGTTAGATAGATTTTGTCATTATCAGTTCCTACGCTTTTACTCATTTTTTTCGTTCCGTCTCCGAGAGACATTATTCTCTTACTATTCGAGTCAATCACAGCCGTCGAGATTGTGAAAACGTCGTTTACGTTATACGCATTATTGAACTTCTGCACGATATCTTTCGCAAATTCCAGATGTTGTATTTGATCCTCTCCAACTGGCACGAAGTTCGAACGATATAGTAATATATCTGCCGCCATAAGAATAGGATAATATAACAGACCGGCATTGACTTGTTCTACGCCAAGCTTCCCTTTTTTATCTTTGAACTGCGTCATTCTCATCAACTGGCCGAGCGGACATACTGTGGAAAGAATCCAACATAGCTCACAGTGTGCCGGAACCTTTGACTGTTCGAAGAATGCTATTCTTTCCGATGGTATTATCCCACAGGCAAGATATGTTGCTAGTAGTCTTTTAGTATTATTACGCAGAGCCTTCGGGTCTTTATTGCTCGTGAGCGTATGGAGATCGGCTATCATGAAATAACATTTATCCTCATCTTTGAGATTCTCGATTATCTTTTTCCAATTTAGAATCGCACCTATATAATTTCCTAGGTGTAATGCAGAGCCACTTGGCTGAATACCAGAAAAAATAACAGACATAAAAAATCAAAAAAAATATACACGAAACGACACTTACTTTGACGTCGAAAACTTCAACTAAAAGTTGAAATATCATTTTTAAAATACAATTTATAATTGTATCTAACCCAGAAGAGGTCAAGATATAAAACATATTAGTCAATTAATTAATGCGATGCGTAGATAATTCTCGTGTACCTAATTATTGTCGTCGATATTGTCTTTTTTGTTGCCATAATTCATAATTAAACTATGAATATCTTCTATCATTTTCTGTGCTATTTCTTCTTTGTAGAAGTAACTTGATGCGTATTTATATGCACTTTTACACATTTTTAGATATTCGTCTGTGTTTAGATTCAGCATCGTAAGTATTGCGTTATTTATATCTGTAATGCTACTTGTTTTTACCAGGAAGCCATTTTTCTTTTCTATAACGTTCATCGAGTATAAATAGCTATCGGTCGATATAACAGGTCTTCTCATAAGCATCGCTTCGTAATGAACGTTACTAAAAACATTATCATCCAAGTATATGACGGCGTAAGATAGGGCGTAAATGGCAGGTCTATCTATCACTGCGTCCACAACTCTTATGCGACTTTCCGTATTAGTTTCTTTTATCCTTTTCAATAGAAGAGTTCTGTTTTTTTTTGTTCTATTGAATATACCGGTGAAGACGATTACGAAATCGTTGTTATTTTTAATCTCCATTACTATATTGATTAATTTTATATACATCGATATATCGTTATAATTGCAAAAACATAGAATTATCTTTTTATTACCGATATTAACGTCTATATCGCTTAGCACGGATCTTATCCTCTTTTCCGATACGCTACTTATATCGAATATTTTTTTATCAGTAATCGCCGGAAAGATTTTTATCTTTTTACGATCGAAGTTGTAATTATTCAGTAAAAAATGTTCTATATATTCCGATGTAACGATAATCATATGACTTTCTGCTACGATTTTCGAATATAGATAGTCAATTTTTGATTTTACATCGAATATTGTATATACGGTTGATATATACGGTATATCGCATTTTAATGCGACCTCTTTAGCTATTGGTGCAAATTTCACGTAACATACGTTTATGACGTCTATTTTATACGACTTGCATATATTGTACATGCTATTGATTATACTGCTATCGAGCTTGAAATATCCTTTTTCGGAGAAGCTAAGTATATCTTTGTTGATAACTATTTCGACTTTTTCGTCGCATATTGTTTTGATATTTATATCTATATATCCACATAAGACCACCGCTTTAATACTGTTATTGGCACAGAAGTTTGCAAAGTTGATTACGCTTCTTGATATATCGTCGTTGACGACTTTATCGATAGCGAACTTCTTACCGTAGATACATTTGATCCCACCGATGAAGGCGATTATGATGTAACGGTCGAGTATGAGGGATTCACCGATACTTTCACCGTAAGCTGCACCTATGATGAAATTTCCTCGCTTGAGGTCATCAACGAGCCCGCTAAGACCGGCTATCATTTCGGCGATGATGAGACTGCTATCGACCTCACCGGAATCGTAGTAATGGTCACTTATAAAAACGACTTTAACCGTGAAATCGGCGCAGACGATCTTACTATTGATGATTACGATTTCGAAAATGATCCCGGATTCATCCAGGTATCGTTTGAGAACGAGAGCACCGGCTTCTCTGTAACAATGAGCTATGACGAGATCGATCATGCCGAGATCACCAATAATCCCGACAAGATGGATTATCATTACGGTGACGATGAAAGCGCTATTGACCTCGACGGAATCGAAATGACCGTCTACTATAAGAACGGATACGAGCGTTACGTTTACGCGGATGAGATCGAATTGCTCGACTTCGACTTCGAAGAGACC
>CALCWF010000071.1 GCA_937906355.1 uncultured Rickettsiales bacterium | reverse complement strand
TGTTGATGCCGGAATTGATGAGGTGTAAAAAATGAAAGTTGAAAAGAGACAAGAGACGATTGTCCGAGAGAAAAATGTTTACATCGCAAATGACGGAACTGAGTTTGAGCAGGAATGGATGTGCAAGGAGTACGAGAAAGCAGAGGCTATCAAAAGTCTTTCTTGTAAAGTAAAGTGTTGTGAAAGTCTTGATGGATATATGCCGTTCGATGGCAATGAATATTGTGAGTACCATTCGTACAGATGGTATTACGTTTCGTCGCAAGATGACGTTGACGTGATAAACGAAGCGTTTTCGCTCGATGAAGCATACAAGATTACGGAAAATGAAATTGGGAAGTGGATCTGCATAGAAGAGGATGACGGATATGCTTGGGTGACGACTCTCGAAAGATGCCTTGACTATGTAAGAACTGTCATGGAAAAGATCAGAGACAAAATGATAGAAGAAAAGAAGTCACTTATAGAAAATATCAACTTTCTGCTAATGTCGCAGATTACTAAGATTATTAAAGATAAAAATTCGTTGAAGTTATGTAATATAAAATCTGGTGTTGGTGTTTATGGAGGATTGTATATTATAAATGAAGGTTGTAGTTTTGATAAAATTAAGGAAATAATAGTGAGTGATGAGTTTATTGATTATGTTAAATCATTAAAAAAGTTTAAAAGTGGAGGTTATTATACATTTTCTTCAAGTGATTTGAAAAAGTTCTTAGTTTATAAATTATATGGCAGACAATAATGATTTTTTGAAAACAATTCAACAAGCATTTCATAAATACTTACAAACAAGTTCAAGAAGTAATGAAAAACTTATTATATTACACGGGAAAATATCAAGTGATTTACAAGAATTATTACCAGATTATACAATTCAATCACTTGGAACTGGAGATGGAAAAGAACAAAACATAACTGGTAAATATTTAGATAAAAAAGTAGATATAAAAATTAGTAAAGATAATAAAACGATTTGTGGAATTTCTGTAAAATATGTAATGAGTAATTATTCACAAAATTCTAATAATTATTTCGAAAATATGTTAGGTGAAACGGCAAATATAAGAAGTTATAATATTCCATATTTTCAAATACTAATTTTACAAGAAAAAATGCCTTATTTCAAAAATAATGGTTTTATATCAAAAATTGAAGAAATCACAAAACATAATATAGATAAGTATGTCAAACTATCAAATGATAATACCGATATCTATATGCATACACCAAATAAAACTTTATTGATTATAACAAAAATTCCAGAGATTAATTTAAAAATAACAAAAACAAAACAAGATTATATAGATAATTATACAGAAGCAAAAAATAGATTATTCAAACAAATTCAATCAAGATATGTTCGGGAATAACGTAATTATTAATGACTATAAACAATTCATAGAAAAAGTAGTCTATTATATCAAATCATTGTAGATTGAGATGATGGCAAAATAAAAAATACCACTTTTTATGAAATAAACTTGAAAAATATATTGTATTTACTCTGTTTTATTATCATTCTTTCTATGAAAGATTTTGTAAAATTCATCAAAAATGATGTAAATTATCAATATTTTAGAGAAACATTGTTAAATTATGCGACAAGTAGATGGGGATTAACTAAAACTTCAAGTGTTGGTAATATGGCAGAATTGATAAGAAAGTGTCAACCAAAAACAATCAAAGAATGGGAAAATTTTTATTTTGAAAATGCTATACAAAACAAAAGAAACGGAATAAAAATTACAAGAGAATATATTGAAAATCTTGGAAAAGAATTGTATATTAAAATTAGTGAAAATGTTGAAAATGAACTACAACAAATAACAGAGGAAGAATGCATTTCCTATATTTACAATCTTGTTATAAACAGAACTTATGATGGATATTATACTGAAATTACAACAATTTATGGACAACTTGAAAAAATACTTGAAGTAAAAATATATTCAGCACCCCAAGAATGGGATACTGGTTATAGTGTTGATTTTTATGTTAAAATAAAAAAAGACATTTATATTGGATTACAAATAAAACCAGTTTCTGGTAGGAATATTGATTTTTACAATGTAAGTGAATTTCACAAGAAAAATCACGAAAATTTTACAAATAAGTATAAAGGAAAAGTATTTTTTGTTTATTCAGATAAAGTAAATGGTAAAAAACAAATCCGGAATAAAGAAGTGATTGATGAAATAAAAGTAGAAATTGAAAGATTAAAAAAATGAGTAATACACAAAACACGACACATAAATTATTTTTCGCAGACAGTAGAAATCTTGATTTCATACAAGATAATTCTGTCGACTTGGTAATGACGTCTCCGCCATATCCAATGATTGAAATGTGGGACGAAATGTTTTTCAATCAAAACGAAGAAATAAAAACACAATTTCAAAATAATAATGGAAATCAAATGTTCAATCTAATACATAACGAGTTAAATAAAGTATGGCATGAATTAGATAGAGTTGTTAAAAAGGGCGGTTTTGTTGTTATAAATATAGGCGATGCTACGAGAACGATAGATAATCATTTTCAACTCTATTCAAATCATTCAATAATCACGGAAGATTTTATAAAACTTGGTTTCGATGTTTTACCTCTAATTTTATGGAAGAAAACAGCAAATACACCAAATAAATTCATGGGTTCCGGTATGCTACCAAGTGGTGCCTATATTACATTAGAGCACGAATATATTCTAATTTTTAGAAAAGGAAAGAGAGATTTTACCACAGAACAAGAGAAACAAAACAGAAGAGAAAGTGCTTACTTCTGGGAAGAAAGAAATGTTTGGTTTAGTGATATTTGGGACTTAAAAGGTGTAAAACAGGAATTAAAAAACGATAAAACAAGATCAAGAAGTGCGGCATACACACTGGAATTACCTTATAGAATAATAAATATGTTCTCATGTAAAGGAGATACGGTCCTAGATCCCTTCTTAGGAACCGGAACGACAATGTTTGCCTCTGCAATTGCCGAAAGAAACTCCATTGGTGTCGAACTAGATGACAATCTTAATGAAATGATAAAAAGCGAATTTGATGGTATAAAACAACAAAGCAAAGAAATTATTACAAATAGAATTGAAAAACATAAACAATTTATAGAAAGCTATACGAAAAACAAACAACGTCCAAAATATCATAACGATAATTTAAATATCGACGTAATTACTAATCAAGAAACAAACATACAATTTAAAGCAATAAAAAATATAACTTATGATAAAGATATTTTCAATGTAGAATACAATGAGATAACAAATAAACTATTTTAGATAATTATATCTTATCAAGATCTTATCAATTAAACTATGTTCTTAACGTAAAATTAGCACTCAAATAAAGCACTCAATAAGTATTTGACTTTTGTAACTATCTCTAAATCGTTGAATGACGCTATCGACTTACTGCTTTATGTTAAAGGATAAAATCTCAGAAAAGATAGATCTCTTGAAAAAGAAGATACAAAACAAAAACGATGATCTGAACCTGCAATGGCTATCCGAAAATGTTTTCCCTTACTCATGCCTAGTGGCAGACGACGTTATGCTAACGAAAAACGGCGAGGTCTTCCAAGTAATAAAGATACTGCTCGACGACTTTAAATTGAATCAAGACGGCGGTCTCAGAGAGAAATTGCAAGAAGCAATATCGGAAAATACAAACGATCTAAGAACGGCCTTCTGGATTCAAACTGTTAAGCATAAAAAAAAGAAAAGCGAAGTAGAAAAAGCACATACAAACCATGTATTTCTAAAAAGACTATACGACGTAAATCAAGCAAGAGAAGAGGAGCTAAATAACTATTCAACGGTGATGTATATAACTATCGTAAGGCAAGGGAGAAGCTTTAAACTAAAATATATAAAGGACTATCTATCTGGTGCCCTGCTATCTCGCAAGCACAATCTCTATCTAGATAGAAGCATAGAGGAAGTAAGAGAAATAACAAATAACATAGTGAAAAAGTTATCGTTATATTCTCCTAGTATTCTCGGTATCAGGGAAGACAGCAATAACGAACAATACTCTGAGCTGGTCGAGCTAATGTACTTCTTAGTAAACTTCGAGTCGAAAGATAATCTAAAATCATTCCAAAAAGCACAAATCAAACCTGTCGATGCAACTGCACTGATAAACGATAGTAAATATCTATTCGAAAACGGTATAATGGCAATACAAAATCAAACATCAAAGCAAATTCGTATGGGAATGTCGTTCTCTCTAAAAGAAACTCCACGAATAACCATGTCAAATGTCTCGGATATAGTAAATAATACGCGAGCAGAAATAATAATAACAGAATATGTGAGTTACGTAGACCAAAAAATCGCAATGTCTAATTTCAGCGAACAAAAATCATTCTTGAAAAATCGTCAAGACAAGAACTTTCAAAATAACGTCGGACTTAATTTTTTAGATGGAGATGTAAATACAAAATACTGCCAATCATCAATATCCGTAATGGTCTACGCAAATGGAATGAAGGAACTGCGAATATTCGTCAACGATACAATAAATATGTTCTCAAAGCATGGAATCGTCATGGCTCGCGAAGATATAAGTCTAGAAAGAAACTACTACGCTATGATGCCAGCAAATTTCTGCTTCACTCATCGGCTAACAATCCACGACGCAAAAGAAGTATGCTGTTTTTGCTATTCATATACGCCACACGACTGCGACACGAGCAACTTTCTCAATGAAACGGTTCTATTCAATAT
>CALCWF010000070.1 GCA_937906355.1 uncultured Rickettsiales bacterium | reverse complement strand
GCTTGATAAATGCACCTCGGGGGTGGTTGTCTGTGCTCTTAATTCCGTGGCGGCATCCAAGCTTTCGGGAAGGATAGAAAAGGAATACTATGCAAGCCATTAGATACATACGATAACGTAAAGAAGTCGTCATGGTATTACAATATGGCGTTTGATAAGAATATATACTCCGGAATGTCGTATACTGGAGGTTTGGGCAGTTCGCTTAATGCAACTATAATAGAACGCGGAAAATCACATGTCATCGCAAATTGTGCTTCAAATAGACCAGAAGACTATGTGATAGACGAGTATTATCAGTTATCAAGTAGCACAGACTTACGACTCGTATGTAACGGAGGCTTTTGGCAAAACGAGAATCTCTTAGGAAAGAAGGAGGTGAATTTATATGATTTGTCTCATACGTATAATGCACGCGTCTTCCCGTCGAACGGAAGAGATTCGAAAAAGCAAGATATAACGGACGATAGCGATAAGGATAGAGACGACGGATATAATACAATCAATAGGCACATGTATGATACCGAATATTTGATAAGAGAGTCATCTTATAAGATAGGTGAAACAAAGACTACCGGTATCAGTAATCTTAGTTCTATTGGTAGAGAGGTTTTTACTATAAAGTGTCCTCCGATAATAGATGTATACGACTTTGACGAAGGATACTCTGGGAATGCGGTCTGGGATGAGGCCGATGAGAATAGTATCGTAATGGCTAATTCGTGTAGAACGTCTAGTATGAATAAATATTTTGTTTCATCCGCTGGACTGCCAACGAGAATTTGTAATAGGAACGGTCTTTGGGGACCCGTTATAAATCATTGTTTAAAGGGATGTGCTAATGAAACGGATAGTAAAGGAGTTCTTTGGACTATGGCTTCACTAGGCGATGATTGGAGACCAGAGCCGAAACAGACTAGCGTAGATGTGCCAGGTAGTTGTTCTGCTAACTACTTGAATAGTCAGAATTTTTCGCCTACGAGCGGTTCAGCGAAGAGGAAGTGCGATCTTATATCAGGAGAGTGGACTGACGGTGGTTCAACTACTGCTTGCGATGATAAATTGGTATGTGCGGATGATAATATGGATAGAACTATAAATCTGAATATTCCGTTTCCATTGACGTTGATTTTACAACAGCAGACGAACGGTTATAGAAAGCTTGTTAATGACATTCAGTCTGGAAAGCAATTACTGAGAAACGTCTCCAAGTACGATGGTTCTACTCCGTATAACGAGTTGTTTGATAGTAATTATTACTACGTTAATAGCGACTATGTTTCCGTGAGTTTAGAGTCGCATAATTTTAGTGATTCTACGTCGAAGTATATAGTAGATGGCAATGGTTATCGTCTTGTGGATAGCAATGGAAATGATGATTACTATGTTATTAAGGTTAAGAACTCGTTTTCACCGTCTGCGTTTTACTATATGATGGCACAGGGCTATACATC
>CALCWF010000069.1 GCA_937906355.1 uncultured Rickettsiales bacterium | reverse complement strand
GATATACTCCGTCGTTGCTATATCTACCGAGATTTGCTCGATATCGTTATATTTTGCGTCATCATTCGTTTTTATATTTTTGTCGCTACTTTTTCTATATCCATATTTGCCGTTATTACTGTCTGTATCTTTATCTGATCGATTTTCTTGAACTGGACTATTTTTAGTAGCGACGCTATCAGTGGTATCGTCTATTTTGTCGTGCTGATAGATTACCAGTTTGACGACGTTATAGTAATCTGGTATATATAACTGAGTTTGAAAACCATTTATCGACTTACGTTCGATGAATATATGATTTATTATATCGAATTTTTGCATATTGCAATTGAACTGTTTTTCTGTGAAAAATTCGTCTTGTATATTTGCTATTTTATTTCTGTTCGCTATTGTTGGATATTTTCCGTCTATTGATACAATTTTTCCATCATTCACACAGATATTAGCACCACACGCTAGATCGTAGCATCCGTCGTCAGGAACCGAGTATGTAAACTTATTATTCATAATAGTCCTAATGAATACGTCGTTATTTTTTATAACAAAAAGTTTTTTGTAAGTATTCTCGTTTTTTTCTCTCGACGAGAACATGATATAGTATCGTTTGTTCGATATTTTCGAGATATTCGGCGTTTCCGCGTTTGCGTGATTGGTTAATAACGAACACAACGGCAATAATATCGTGGCGTATAGTGTCGTCAGAGTTTTGATCTTGTTAGTCATGTTAATATTTGATTCATAAATATATTTTTTACAACATATTTTTGATAGCACGACGAATATATGTTCATCATATAGTCTGACTTCCTATATATTTTATGCGTCTTATATCAAGATGATTGGTATATGAGTATAGTTTTTGATAAAAACAAACGAAAATTTATTGCATTCGTGCTATTTGGCGTGCTGTTTATCGTATTTTTTTACGTAGTTAAAATTATATCATGCCCAATAATGTTTTATGTATTTAGCAATCTCGTCCCGTGAGAGTGGTCGCTGGTATATGTGTGGTAAATAGTGAGAAAAATATATTGTATATTGTATGATTAAGGAAAAAGTAATAGTTTTATCAGTTCTGCTTTCGTTCGCGTTGCTTGTTCGTTATATTGTAAAAAGTGAGAGAAATATTTCGGCCCTAAGAGAAGAAAATGAGACGCTGAAAGTTAGTATAAGTGCATCGGAATTTGAAACAAGAAAAGCACAAAAGATAATAAACAAAATATACTCTACTAACGAAGAGAGGAATAGACAGATAGAATTGAACGAGGCTAATAATCGTATACGCGAAAAGAAGAGTTATACAGTTGAACAGATCGCAGACGGTATAAATAATGAATTTAGCGAATTTTCAAAATACAATAACGTGTAATACAAAACAACGCGTAAACGAAGAATATATAATTGAGAACGATGTGGAATTTAATATTGCTGACATTGATATCTATATTTACATACGGGTGCTCTGTTAATAGAGTATCGTGTCCTAAAAAAGAGACATCAATAGTTTTCCCGCATATAGATGCGAAGATAGATAGATATGATCTGTATGACGTTAATTTTAAGTTGAAGGATAATACTTTTCTTCTCTCCAAGAGAGAAGGACTAAAACTACTTTTGAATATAAATACAATGAGAGTCGCATATGTAAAAATGTTAGATAGATACAAGTTAGCAGTCCAAAATTACAACGATCTACTTGATATAACTACAAAAACAGCTAACTAAACTAAACTAAACAAGATTAATCGTCGTCTATAACGATATACTGCGTCATCACGTATAATATAACGTATCGAGCGACTGTCTCTATCATGAAACTAACGGCGTTGTAGCGTTTGATTTTTATTTCATGAAGTGAAGATAACATTACGATAATAGAGTTATGTCTAGATTTATATTCGAACCGTATGAGACGGCTAAGATGATATCAAAAGGTGGAGTAGCGTTGATTCAAGTCGATACTACCTATGGTCTCGTATGCGACGCCAGAAACAATGATGCGATAGCTAGAATTGAGGAGATTAAGCACAGAAATAAGCACTCTTTTGGCATTTTCGTGAGAGACGTAGAAGTTGCTAAGAAGTATGCAAGTATATCTAATATACAGGAGAAATGTTTCAATGCCGTTTTTCCTGGGCGTTTCACACTGATTTTCAAAGCTAGCGATTTTGCTATAAAAAATCTTTCAGACAAAATTTTTGGATTAATCGAAGATATTG
>CALCWF010000068.1 GCA_937906355.1 uncultured Rickettsiales bacterium | reverse complement strand
TATTGATTTTTCCGAGTTCGGAGTAGATTTTATGTGTCGCCTTCTCACGTATGCTACATGTATTGAGAATTGTAAGATCGGCGTCGTTATAGCTATCGACTCTACGCCAACCGTCTCTTATGAGTTTATCACATAATCGTTCGGAATCGTATTCGTTCATCTGACAGCCGAATGTTTGAATATAAAAGTTCATACTTTCACTCATCGTGATGAGTGAAAGTATATTTGTCAATATATAGTATACTAATTTAGTGAGTAATTTACGTAGTGATATTAGTATTGGCTAAGTACGATCAAGTTATACTGAAAAAATAAAAGTTGTATATTAATTTGATAGGACTTCTCTTTATTTGAGTTATTACGGTTGCATTTTTATAAAAATGACTTCTATTTTGTGGAAAATAAATTTTTTGTCTCAATAAGATTTGCTGTTTTTTTTAATAAGTTTATAACTTATTTACTCAATCTAATTGTATAATTAGATTTGATTATATTGTTTGTATTTATTTTAGTAGTATTCAATGATATTGAACTAATACTACTCTTATTTAGATAGATTGTTTACGTATACGTCGATTAGTAGTTCGATGCATGCGTTTCATAACGTGTTTTTGGAAAATTATGATGATTGTTTGTAATTTGAGATTTAAACCATTTTTTTCAGCTTTCACTATATCTGCGTGTGTTTTATTATCTCGTATAACAGGTTTGATTAGAGATGTATGTTTTGCGTCTTTTTTAGGAACCGGAACTATCTCTGACGTTTTCTACTCTGCTTTTAGATTACCGAATACGTTTCGTAGAATTTTCGCAGACGGTGCATTTTCTAACGTCTTCGTTCCCTTTTGTTCGTCGAAGATGAAGATACATCGCGTAGTGGCGAACGATTTTTCTTACAAAATAATGTGCGTATTGATAACATTCTTAGTGTTATTTACAATTGTAATAGAGATTCTCATGCCGTCCGTCGTCGCACTTATAAATCCAGGATTCGTTGCTAACGAAGATAAGTTCGCTCTCGCGGTAAGACTGTCAAGAATAACTTTTCCTTACATTGTATTTATAAGTACCACGGCTTTTTTCGGCTCAATATTGAATAGTATTGGTTCGTTTTGGCAGTTTGCAATAGTATCGGTATTACTGAATTTTATATTCATAGTCGGGTTATTACTAACTAATTCGTTGTTTTCTAACGCAGGGGAGTGTCTATCGTGGTTGTTGATAATCGCTGGTATCGTGCAGATGACGCTTCTCGCATATTCCTGTGCTAAAAGATCGGTATTCCCATCGGCGAAATGTTTTTTCGAAGGTAAAGATTTGGCACAAGAATTTGAAAAAATCGAGCGTATAAAGCGTAAAAATATAGACGATACGAAGAGTTTTCTAGCAAAGATATTACCAGCGATAATAAGTAGCGGTATATTGCAGATAAATATCTTTGTTGATGGTATTTTTGCAAGCTTTTTCTCAGGTGCTGTATCGTATCTGTATTATACAGATAGAATAGGTCAGTTTCCACTAAGTATAATAGGATATAGTTTGAGCGTTGCTATTCTACCATCACTCAGCTTAGCATTTCAAAATGGAGATAGAGAAAAGATATCGTTCTTGCAGACAAAGTCGATTAACATAGCGATGTTTCTCTCTATCCCGGCTACGTTATTAGTGATATCACTTGCGAGATCGATTGTATCTATAGTTTATCAACACGGATATTTCACGGGAGACGACGTCGAGACCGTCAGCAATATGCTCGTTGTATACGCCATATCTATTCCATTTAACATATTGTTGAAGATATTTTTTGCCTGTTTTTACTCACAAAAGAACATGAAAGCACCGATGTATGTGAGTATCGTTTCGTTGATATTGAATGTTATTGTTAATATTGCACTCATAAGAATTATAGGCATGTATTGCGTTATCGTATCTACGACTATTTCTGCTATTTTGTCGTGTTTACTCGTTGCCGTCATTTTGTATAGAAGTGGTAGATTCTATGTTAATTTTTCAGACTTAAAGTTTTCAATCAAGGTTTTAGCAATATCGATAATATCGTGTGTCATTATTCCGATTTCTTTACGCAGTGTGAATATCTTTATAATGCTCACTATTGCTTGTTTTATTCATTTAGTTTTTTGTTTCATGTTTAATCTTCTAAATAGAAATTTGTTAAGCTCCTTTTTTAGATCTTGATTCGACGGTAGCTATTTTTAGAGTTTACGGTCGTTCATTACAATCTCGCCACTTGTATAGATATCGCCAACGATAGTCTTTCAGGAGTCCTTTTCTTCCTCGTTGTCAGTGTTTATATATGGTTCGCCTCGAAAATTTATTGCATTCTTGAATTTTTTTCTGCAATTCAGTAGTGTCTTATCGCATCCGGTGGATATCTCGTATTCGTCGCCAATTGCTAGCATGTTTGTATTTTGTAGAAGATATATTCTTCCTTCGTCTTCGTCTTTTACTTGCATACGAATACCTCTTAGTTTTCCACTTAAAAACCCGATGACTCCGTATTTGTAGTATCCTTTCTCAGTCGCCTTTGTTTGTTGATGCGTGCCGAAGAAACTATCGGCGGAAAATATTTTTTCTATTATACCTCTTGTTTTATAGTTATCTAGATTGACTCCGCACTTTTCACTGCCAAGACATTCACGACAAATTGGCGAAAATAGTTGTCCGATAGACGGTGTCAGTCTAACTATGTTCGATGATATATAGATAGATAAGATATCGTTTTCTACGTCTATTTTAGAGACAAAACCTTTGAATATTATCGTTGCGAACTTCTTTACTAAGATTTTTATTATCACAGAGGACGTGAGTAGTTCCTCTATGCAAAAAGTGTCGTTGTTATACTTGTTAAGCACTTGAATAGCAATATCTCTGGCGTTGCCGATGTTCTCGATTGCTAAATTACTTTGAAAGTAGCCACTTGAATACATCTTGTTATCGATGCTTACGTCGGTGTCCGATGTCGTTAGGTATATATTTTGATTAACGGACGTGAGCTCCACGAGATACGATATATTTTCGCCGTCTTTTATCGCTTTCAGAACCTCTTCGTTTATATACATAAGATAATAAAAAAACAAACAAATATCACACTAATGACGCAAATACGCGTCATCTGCCACGAAATGCAGATATCTGAGTATATCCGCATTATACTCTCACCTCTACAAGAGATATATCCGGTAGTTCTATGCAATCGTGTCTATGTCTCGTTATCGGAAGATAGTCGCTGTCGAAGCGAACTATGACGTAGTATTCTGTATCTATCGCTATAGCGTCTCCTGCCTCTGGTATTTTGTCGTCAGCGAAGCGTAGAATGCCGTCGTCTATCGTATAGTATTTTCTATCAATCTTTGTATCATTTATTGATACTGTTGTATTTTGTAGCTTGAATATTCGGCGTTTGAAGGATAATTCCTTGTAGGAATAATTTTTATATATTTCGAAAGTTTTCGTTTCTCCGTCTCCAGTTCCTATTACCTGATTTCGTATTTGATAATCGTTTTTATCTTTGAAGTTGAAGGCGATTTTACGTCCATTACATATTAGAAAGAATGATTGTAGTTTCTCGTAGATGTGTTCGTTGCATTTTTTGTATAATAGATTGTATCTGAAACGAGTATTGTTCCAATTACTATTACGAATTTCTTGTTTATTTTTCGTTATCGCTATCTCCGTAGAGAACTCTGCCCCACCGCTAAAGCAGTCAGATAAGTCGTCTGGAAGATTGGTATCTATGTAGTTCATATTGCACGTGTTTAAAATGTAAATTTGATTTGGTATATAATAATGTAATTTTTGATGGAAGGCGTATACGCAAGTTTGTTCGTCGACGGTTTTCATCTTAAATCTCATTATTGACAATTACTATGTGTATAATATTTTGCATCACATTTGGTATGGATAAGTTGCAAAGTACGGGGAAGGTTAAATTGTTTGGCGAGATAAGAATATCCGGTTCTAAAAACGCAGGATTAGCGTTGATGGCTGGTAGTCTATTGTGCGATAAGCCTATAACTTTTATTGACGTGCCAGATATCAGAGATATTTATTCGATGAATAAACTATTACTCGATCTCGGTAGTAAGATATCTTACGATGCTACAAAAATAGACTCTTATGGCGTCGATGTTCCTGTGCTAAAAATAGATAACTCAAATATCGTGAAGCAAGTAGCTGAGTATGATTTCGTGAAAACAATGAGAGCTTCTATATTCACACTAGGCTCATTATTGACACGTTTTAAAAAGGCAAAGGTATCTTTGCCCGGTGGATGTGCTATCGGTGTAAGAGGAGTTGATTTACATATAGCAAGTTTGGAAAAGCTAGGAGCTAAGATTGAAATTGCTGATGGATACATAAATGCCGTCGCTCCCGATGGACTGTTCGGCGATAAGATTGTCTTTCCTAGAATATCTGTCGGTGCTACGGAAAATGCAATGTGTGCGGCGGTTTTAGCAAAAGGGAAGACAATAATCGAAAACTCAGCGAAGGAACCGGAAGTCGTCTATCTTGCAGAGTTCCTGAATTCAATGGGAGCTAGAATAAGCGGACACGGAACGAGCACGATAACAATCGACGGCGTTAGACAGAGTGATTTACACGGAACTACGTTTCGACTACCGCCAGACAGAATCGAGGCTGGAACGTATGCAATAGCTTCTGCCGTTACAGACGGTGAAGTTTTATTGAAAAATTGCGATATGACCATATTCGAGAGTGTAAAAACAATCTTCGATGATATCGGAATAGGACTAAAAGAAGTAAAAGACAATAAATATGATATAATCATAGAATCAAAAAGGGGGGAATGGGGATATGAAATTATTTCAGGAAACAAATATTTTATTACCAAAACAAATCGAAGATACT
>CALCWF010000067.1 GCA_937906355.1 uncultured Rickettsiales bacterium | reverse complement strand
AATAATCTTCGAAATATCTGGTATTAAATTTTCGCTTCCTTTATCACTGTATCTACTCGTTATATCGGGAATCATATTATCCTCCAGTGGAATCGTAATAGCATTTTTCACTTTATTGACTAAAAAATCAACTGGCTCAAAACTACATATACATAGAAATGATATCGCAATCATCAATCCACGATGAATATAGATATTCAAGTCATTATGCGATCTCGTGTTCTCATTTTTACTCATCCTATTTTTACTCATCCTATTTGAATTCATAACTAATTTACAGTATAAACATAATCAATATATTCAAAATATCCACAAACAATGTTTACAGTATAATGTAATCTCTATAACAGAGATAGTGCATACGTCTCGATTATACACTAATATGGCAATAATGCAATATTGTAATATATGATACAATACGCCTTCCATTGTATTTTTCATCGATGATATTAATTCAATCGAATATGATGCTACAAAATGAAAAAATCGAACTAATCAAAAAACTCTTCGATATTACACGCGAGGAGAACAATCGTGAAATTATCACGAATAACGGCAAAAACGATAATATATCGTCTACGGAAATACCTTATCAAAAAAGTGTGTCATGCTCATGCGATACTACAAATACAAAAGCAAGAAACAAAGATACTACAAATAAATATAACGACAATATAAACAATATAAAAAATGATAACAACAAAAATACAGAAATATTCTGTGGCTACGCGTCAATATTTAACGTAAAAGATATTCAAAACGACATAGTTCTCCCAGAAGCACTCAGCTATATAAACGACACAAAAATGAACGTTCCAATTCTATGGCAACACGACGTCGAAAAACCAGTCGGTAGAGTGATAGAGGCGTATACAGACGACATCGGTCTATTCATATACGCAACAATAGATGAAAATCTAATATATGGACGTGAAGCAAAAAATGCCCTACTATCTGGAACAGTGAACGGAATGAGTATCGGCTATAAACTCGACAAAAAGTCAACGTTAGACGTTATAAATTTTCTACAAAAAATACAAATATTCGAAATAAGCCTAGTCACTCTACCGGCTAACGAGTTGACACTCGCGAAGCTCCTGTGATTCACAAAGAATTCTACAAATAATAAAAAAAATGCATTAAGTATTTGTAGTTAACACCATCATTCAAGCATTACAATGCTCTAAATTATAACGCTCTCAATAAAGTAGCCCCCCATGTGAATCCACCGCCGAACGCTTCGAAGACTATTAAATCTCCACTTTTAATTCTCTCATCTTTAACGGCAACATCAAGAGCGAGAGGAATAGAAGCTGACGATGTATTAGCATGCTCTTCTATTGTTATCATGAATTTCTCGACAGGAACACCGAGTCTATCACTAACTGCACTTATTATACGACTATTTGCTTGATGAGAAACTATCAAATCAACGTCATCGATAGTAAAACCATTTTTGCCGAGAATATCCTCTATCGAGTTCACCATCTTCTCTATCGCGTGCTTAAAAACAACTTGCCCGCTCATCTTTACAGATCCGGTGTTCCTGCTGACGATTCTACCATTGATATCACTGATTCTAATATCTGCGCCACATGTATTACCAAGTGATACCCCGCCTGTCGTATAGAGTAGATCATGTAAACTTCCATTCGCAGACAAAAAACTATCAAGTATTGAATAATTAACTCGACTACCTACAAAATCGTCAACATTTATTTTATCATCTCCACTGCCCGTCTTCTTGCCTTTCTTATATTCTTTCGAATCAGTGGATCGTAAAACGACGGCACCAGCGCCATCTCCAAACAAAACGCAAGTATTACGATCTTTCCAATCTACTATTGACGACATCTTGTCAGCACCGACAACAACTGCACTTCTAATATTTCTACACTTCATTATATCATTAGCAACCGATAAAGCATAGACAAAACCACTGCATACCGCCTGAACGTCAAATGCAATTATAGGACGATTAATTTTCAACTTACTCTGTATAATACATGCGGTACTTGGAAAAGTATAGTCCGGCGTTGTAGTGGCACATATTATCATATCAACATCATCGAGCGACATACCTGCGTTCTTTATTGCACCCATCACCGCCTGCACAGCCATATCTGAAGTGCTCTCATTATCGTTCGCTAT
>CALCWF010000066.1 GCA_937906355.1 uncultured Rickettsiales bacterium | reverse complement strand
ATATAGAAGGACTAAAAGCTTGATGACTTGGTTATCGAGAAGAGAGAAATGGCTTTCAAATAAGGGAGCATATAAACATTTAAACAATATATTGTTTTTTAATAATAAGAGAATTCCATCAAGTCGTTCGCACTTGTAGCTCAACTGGATAGAGCATCTGACTTCGGATCAGAAGGTTTAGGGTTCGAATCCCTACAGGTGCACCATATTTTTATTTTTTGACGTTCTTCTTCCTCTTCTTTTTAGCGATTCTTTCTCCTCTCCACTCCGCTATTTTTTCGTGATTACCGGATAACAAGATGTCCGGTATTTCAAGGTTATTCCATATACGTGGCAGTGTATACTGATCGCATTCGATGTTGTTGTTGTATTTACCGGAGAACGTTTCGTTTTTTATACTTTCCGGATTTCCGAGAACACCTTTTATAAGTCTGCAAGAGGACTCTATTATTGCCATTGCGGCGGTCTCTCCGCCCATTAGTATATATTTGCCTGTGCAAATTTGACGCATTTTGTAATACTCTATCGCTCGTTGGTCGACGCCTTCGTATCTATTACACAGTATTATTATTTCATCTAGCTTTGATACTTTTGATGCCATTTTTTGATTGAATTTCTCTCCTCTTGGAGAAGTAATGAAGAAGGCTTTTCTTTTATCTTTACTGAAGCTCTCGAAATCGAAATTATCGTTTATCGCTCTTTCGATTACGTCTGCCCTCATTATCAATCCGCTACCTCCGCCAGTTGGCCTATCGTCTACTCTAGAGTAGGAACCGACGCCGTATTTTTTTATATCTATGATGCTAATTTTTAGTATATCCTTTTTTATTGCTCTTCCTAGCAACGAACAAAACGTTCCTTGAAAGTATTCCGGAAAACATGTTAGAATGTTGATTTTCATCGTATATGCGATTGTATTTTTTATGTATTATTTTTAATTGAAAGATTAAATGCAATTTTATATATTAAAACTAGCTTCGTTACGCATACTGCGTTAACTCGATTGAGTTCCGGGCTATTTAAATAGTAATGTATTAATGTCTGGCATTTTATCTAAAAGAGAATTTACGCTATTTATACTGACGCCAGCACCGTCTGCTATTCGCTTTATTCTTTCGCGATCTATACAATTTATATTTGCTCGTTCGTGCTTGGTCATCGATAATATTATTGCCGTCCATTGACGTATGGTGTTATAAGTGTCTGTTGTGAATTTTTTCCCGAAGAGCGTTTTTTTGTGCGGTAATATCGATATCAGTTTTTTGTATTTTCCGGATGTTACTATTTTTTTTAGAATATTCAGTAAATCGTTGAAGTCTATATTTCTTTTCTTTTTGTATATAACAGTATCGTCGATATTGTCGTCGTTACACGTGTTGTTGTTTTTATTTCTGTTTTTTTTACTGTCTCTTTTATTATTCTTTTTTTCCATAGAACTTACTATGATACGTATTTGCTTCTCTTTGAAGATGCCACTTATTAACGCTTCGCTATTGAATTCTGATATATCATTTATCTTCTCTCCATTTGATATATAATATATTGGCTTATTGCTTGCCGTTCTTATAGCGAAGAATACCCCACCTTTTTGACTCGAGTCGATTTTGGATACAGCAAAGCCAGTTATATCTAAAAAGCTATTGAAGCTTTTTATTATATTTATCGCATTTTGTCCGTATGTTCCATCTAACACGACGATTCGCTCGTCAAAATTGATTAGTTTTGTTAGTTGTCTCCATTGTTTTATTTTCTCGTTGCTGTTTAGCGTTGTTCCAGCGAAGTCTACTATAACGACATCTACGATATTGTAGTTGACTATTTCGACAATTTTTCTGATTCCATTCTCAATACCGTTTTTCACGATCGGGAAGAAATCTATGTTATTTTTTTTACATAAGAGCTGTAACTGTTCTTGTGCGGAGAATCTGGTGAAGTCGAAAGAGACACATATCACGCGTTTCTTATGCGTATATTGTAGCAGATTTGCTATTTTGGCGACGAAAGAAGTTTTTCCGGCTCCATTTGGTCCAAAGATACCGATTGTTGTTGTTTCTTTATCATTGAATGATATTTTTTTGTCTAAGTTTTTACTGAACGTTTCGTTGATTTTTGATTGCAGAAAGTTCTCGACAAAAGCACTTTTATCGACTTTTACGACGTTTGATGCGTTTATGCGATCTATTTTTAGTTCAAGATCTGTCGTCAGAGATTTAACGTATTGATATGGCAGATCGAACTCGAGTAGAGTATATCGAAGGTTGTTGATTAATTTTTCAATTTCTTGCTTTGAAAATTTGTTTTTTTTTGTATTAAAAATCGTCATTGAACGTAGAATATAACTGAATGGTGGTAATTTAGTTATTTTTAATTGCAAATTTCACGAAAGTCACGAGATCGTCTTTGATGCTTATTGATTTTATTGACTATTTTTGATTGAGTTTTTCTCAAAAAGACGTTTATATTCGTTGCGTTTGTCGATATTTTCTACTCCTCCTTTTCAATAACGACGATTGGATCTGTTGCGAATGCATCGTAGAAGTTTATGTTTGGATACATTTCGATATCATTTGAGAATATTTGGTATAATTTAAAGTTATTTGGTAGTTTAATTTGTTTACACTTTATTGCCGTAACGATTTCGGAAATTTTAAAAACCCCGTGTAATTTTGTTTTTATATCAGATATTTGTTTCGGTAGAGCGTCGTTATTGTTGGTTGACCATTTAATTTCGTTGAGTTGTTTTTTTTCGCCTAATTTTGCCTCAATGCAGTCGCTATTTGCGTCACTTCTAGCTGAAATTATAGCTTCGTCTATCGAAGTGGATTTTTTTAGGAAAGATAGTTGTTTGTCTAGATGCAGATATTCGAATATTTTACGAGTAAAATTCATAATTGTACTTTTGTCATATTTCTTTAGCTCAAATATAGCGTAATACGGACCGAATGATATACTGAAATCAGATTTATCGCATGGATGGTTGTATTTCCTTATTTTTGTTTCTGTTTTCATTGTAGCATCGATGCTTTCGTTTTTGTTATTAGAATTATCTTCGTTGCTCGTGCTGATATCGTTTTCTTTCAAGAAGCACGTTTTAGAGATATTTCTTAGTATCGATTTGATGTTTTTTATATATTTTTTGTTTTTTAGGAGTGATAATAGCATTTATGCAATTAGGATATATATTGTTATCTGACGATATTAATATTTTA
Source organism: uncultured Rickettsiales bacterium (assembly GCA_937906355.1). GTDB lineage: Bacteria > Pseudomonadota > Alphaproteobacteria > Rickettsiales > Deianiraeaceae > UBA4311. The sequence continues at coordinate 47 of CALCWF010000066.1, read as the reverse complement.
TATATTTTATTTATATCAGCCTTAAATTTAAAGCATTTATTTGTTTT
>CALCWF010000065.1 GCA_937906355.1 uncultured Rickettsiales bacterium | reverse complement strand
AATAATCTACTATAATAAGTGTTTTTAAAGTTTAGTTTTATGGATGAAGAAAAAAGTCGTTATTTAAATCAGTTCGAAGAAGAAAAAATAGAAACTTATATAACAAAAGAACTGGATAAGTTATTTGGTATCAGTGGCACCTATAAGACACAGTTCCATGATTACTACTATTTAGAAGATTGCGATAGAACAGGCTGGTATGAGTTGACGATAGAAGTAGATGATTATCTAAAAAAAGTTTTTAAAGATGTTGCTAAAATGCGTGAAAAGTTTTATGAAATACCACGCCAAATAACTTTTAAATTTCAGCCAATAAAAGATGATTTTGACGGATACGTTAAAGGCGTAGATTGTGAATACGATTTCGACAAATACAGTTGCGAAGATGATTTGAAATCTTGTTTCGACGACGAAAAAGAAGTCACTGATGAAGACAAAGAGACAATAAGAAAAATCGTTGACTCATTACAAGATTTAGTTGACAAAATAGAAAAAATAATTACCGACATCGATGGTAAAGTCTATGGTGAAGGTGGTTATACGTTGAAATAGTTTTATACTTATTTTATGTTTTCTATTATTAAATCAATTGTAAATGTACTTTTGTCGCAAACTAAAAGCTTTTTGCGTGACAATTATTCGGCGACAATCGCAATACTTATTATATTATGCTCGGTAAATGTTGGTTTGACTGCTTACAGAGAGCAAAAATTGAAAGCTAAACTCGTCCGACTTCAAGAAGAAATTCGAATAGAGAAAATTAAACTCTCGACAGAGAAGAAAAAGAAAGTTATAAAAAAGAATCGTTTTAAAAGAGAAAAACAACCTATAAATATAGTTGAAGTAGAAAAAAAGATAAACGAATTGATTGATAGTTTTTAATATGCAAATATCATTGAAAGAGATAAATTTAAAACGAAGTAAAACAACAAAATATAAAGTCGTTGCTGGCGTAGCAATTGCGATTACTTATATTTGTTGTTTTTGTGGTTGCACTCGAACAGTATACGTTCCACTACGTCCAGTCAATAAAGTTGACATAAAAACAAATTTCGAAAAGTTGAAGTTAGAACATGTTAATTTTAATATCGACGAAAATAACAATCTCTGTGCTTGCTACGAAGAAGCTAAAAAACTCGCAGTGAATTTACAAGAAATAAAAAAGCAATATGACTATATTCTTGCTTGCTACGAAAACGACATAAAAGCATATCAAGAAATAGTTAATGGAAAATAGTCAGTTTGTGCAAAAAATGCATAAACTCGAAAAAAATGCAATAAGTTATTAACAATATATGCATAAAATAG
>CALCWF010000064.1 GCA_937906355.1 uncultured Rickettsiales bacterium | reverse complement strand
TTTATTATAGTTATCTCCGGCTATATCGATAGTCTCGAATCTTGCGTTTATTCTCATCCATTTGAAAAGACGGATTATCTTGTTTAGAACCACGAACTCTTTTTCGTTACCAAAACTTATTGCCACTTTTACGACGTCGAGAGTTGTTTTCGAATTGTTTACGAGCATAGATATATATTATCTAATAATAATAGATGATGATTGTCTTGTGTTTGTAATAAAAATCAATTATATATCGCAGTATTTGCGTTTCTATGTATATCCACTAATCTAAACATTAGATTTTAAGAAGTAGAATTTTGCATCGTTTTTTAAGTTTTTAATATCCAATATTTCGAATTTCGACAGTCGTTTTATTTCAATATCTTTTAGAGATTCGACGATTAGAATTCCGTTTTTTGTCATCATTTTTTGCTCACAGATTGTATCTATTGTATCTTCGCAAAAGTCGTTCTCGTAAGGTGGATCGAAGAAGATCATATCGAATTTGTCATTAATGAAAATAGACGGAAGACATGCGTAGACGCAAGTTGCATTGAAGTTTGATCGTTTTATCGTGTCGTTAATGCTATTTAGTTTTTTTCTATCGAAATCTACAAATATACAGCTCTCACATCCGATCGACAGCATCTCGAATCCTACAATACCACTACCACAGCAGAAGTCTGCCACTTTTAGTCCGGAGAAATTAATATGAAATCTATTTTCCAGAACGTTGAATAATACGCATCTATTACACGATGTTGTTAGTCTTGAACCTTTTCCACAGAAACCATCGCTTACTTTAAGACCTTTTAGCTGCCCGTGTTCTATCCTTATGGAATTAGTCATATGTTCACAACACCTATATCGCCCGAATTATAACGACGTGCTACATCTACAAATACTATTGTTATAAAAGGACGACTACTCGGCTTTTGCATCTTTTTTCTACTTTGAATTGCTTTTATCTGAACTACTTTTATCGCTCTTTGCAAAGAAATCTTTACTAACATTTAACTCTACCTCGCGTTCACTTTCATCAAGATACGCACTAGGTGTCTTTGCCTTTCCAAGTCTTACGTCATCTTTCCCTGTATTCAACTTGTCTTCATCTCCTCTTAAAGAAAAGTCGTTGATGACGAAAGAGTTATTTGCCGTCGCTCTATCGTTTTCGAGTGCGTATTTACGAATCACTGTATTACGTAACTCGTTTATATCTATTTTTCCAGCCTCGACCTCTCTCAAAGCTGAAACGGCGTATTTATTGCTACACTCAACTATCGAGCTACTACCACAAGCTATAGCGTGTGCTCTATAAGACACCAAGACAACAAGCTCGAATCTATTCTCACACTCGCCGAGTGTTCTTTCAATTGTTACACGTGCCATACTAAATCAGTTCAGTAAAACTGATTATTTACTAAAAGCAAGTTTTTTTTGACTATAAATGCTATGTTAAATTAAATACTTGATTTTGATAAATTAAATATATATATAAAAATAGTTGAAAATTCATTAAAAGGATGTGTCCCAGGCCATAAAGTAGTATTAAAATTAGAAAAAGAATTAGGAGTTCCAGTTGTTGAAATTGAAGCAAATAGTGATACCGGT
>CALCWF010000063.1 GCA_937906355.1 uncultured Rickettsiales bacterium | reverse complement strand
TGCTTGTAATAATACCATTTCTAATAATTGATCTATGTTCAAGTTTTGTTTTGCAGAGATTTCAACAAATATTGTATCTCCTCCCCATTCTTCAGGTTGAAGCCCATGGTTCGAAAGGTCTGCCATTGTTCTTTGAATGTCAGCCCCCTCGCGATCAATCTTATTAATCGCTACAACTATCGGAACACCGGCCACCTTCGCATGAGAAATCGCCTCCTCCGTCTGAGGCATAATACCATCATCGGCAGCAACAACAATAACAACTACATCAGTAACATTAGCACCTCTCATACGCATCTGCGTAAAAGCAGCGTGACCGGGCGTATCAAGAAACGTTATCCACCTATCACCAACCTTCGTTCTATACGCACCAATGTGTTGCGTAATTCCACCAGCCTCACCAGCAACAACAGACGATCTACGTATAGTATCAAGCAAAGTCGTCTTACCGTGATCCACATGTCCCATTATCGTCACAATAGGTGCTCTAGAATGAATATCCTTATGATTCTCCGTTACGCTCTTAACAAACTCATTCTCATCGTCCGCATCAGAACGTCGAACGACTCTGTGTCCAAAACTCTCCGCAATCAGCTCCGCCGTATCGCCATCTATAATCTCAGAGCCGGCTAACTTAAAATCGCTAGCACCTATCTCTACACCCTCGCGTGCCAACACTCTAACCAACTCTTTAACCGTAATCGCCATCTGATCAGCAAGACTAGCTAACGAAATAGCATCGTTATAAACGCTAATCTCACGAATAATAGGAGTATTGAAAGTCGCCTTTCTATCACTGCTACTCCTACTAGAAGTTCTCACCTTCTTCTCCTTCTGTAAAGAATTCGAACTACTTATGCCAGAAAGCTTAACCGATATAACGTTCCCAAGGACATCGTCTATCTCCGTATCAAGCTCTATATTACTCGATAAACCCTTTATCATGCTATTTATACTATACTTGTCGACATTACCACCAGTATTCGTCGTCTTCTTTATAGTTTGTCGTTTCCCGTCATCGTCTCGACGATTAATCTTCACCTTCACGGCATTACTCCTCCTGTGAAATGAGTTCCCTCCGGAACTTCTCCTGTCGCCATCTCTACTATTACCAAAACCAGTCTTAGCACCTTCACCGGCTATAAATCTACGACTATAGTCGCCACTTTTCACATCACCGCCCGTCGTACCGCTATTCGTGCTATTCCTCCTAAAAAAACTACCACTATCACCTCTCACGCCATAACTATTGGTATTTCTTCTAAAAGAATTATTACCACTCACTCCATTCTCCCTATTAAAACTACCGCCACTCAACCTGTCGTCTCTACCAAACCTGTTCGAATAATTATTTCTACCAAATCTATCTCCCCCGGCATCGCCAGCACCACTACAACGATTCACGTCATTTCGTCTAAAATAGCCACCAACACGACCACCACCAGTATTGTTACTGTATCCATTATCGGATCCATCGCTACCGTTATTATGATACGTATTACCTCTACTACCAACGCTATTATTACGATTATAACTATACGCTTCACGATTCAACTGAAAACGTCTAAAATGAGAACCACGCTCGCTACCACCCGTATCGCCACTCCTACTGATATCCTTTCCAGCCCCTCCGCTACAATTAGCACTCCCGGCACTCCTGTTATCCGTGCTATTCTCATCGCGATTAGCGAAGTCTCTACTCCTCTTGGAAAAAAAATCACCAGTATCAAAATTGGTCCCACCATTAAAACCAAAATTCTTACCTATCTTCGAATAGGCACAACCAATAGAACCGAATCCTATCTTACCCTTACTGTTCTTACTACTATCGCCATTCTTCTTCTTGTTATCATTCGACATCGCGGAACACTCGTCTTAAAATATAAAAAAAGCTTAAAATCAAGAAAAAACACGCAAACTACAATATTCGACACAAAATATCACAATCTAAACTACGTTGTAATCATCTAATCTTCAAACTAGACAATCCAATCAACGCAAATATTATAGATACTATCCAAAAGCGAACAACAACCTGTGTCTCGCTCCATCCGCACTTCTCAAAATGATGATGTATAGGCGTCATCCTAAATAAACGTTTCCCATGCGTAAGCTTAAAAAAGCTAACCTGCAACATAACCGATA
>CALCWF010000062.1 GCA_937906355.1 uncultured Rickettsiales bacterium | reverse complement strand
ACGAAACGGCGGCTTAATGTATTTGCTTCGTAGTTTAAATCTTCTATTGCAGTAAGAATTGGTGTAAGACGTCCAAGTACAGCTTCGAGTCTTACAGTATGTTTTCCTTTTGTTAAATGAATGAGACACGGCTTTCCGTTTTCATCACGAGCAGTGTACTGCTGCCATTTAAGGTCATATGCAAATTCCACAGCTTCAAATTCTTTACACGGAACAACACCATCTATATAAACTTTTCTGGAAGCAGACATACCTCTCTGGAAATTCTGCCTTCCCTTCATGTATATGGCATACAATCCGTCTTCCGGAACTTCGAATTCGTATTCAACCCACTGTCCGGCAAGTTTCCATGTCCAGTTACCGCCAATTGTATTAAGCCTTATTTTTGAAGGAGATGATGGTTCTGTTGCTGCATCAATTCTGTCCTGAGTTGGAATGAGAACTGAATCACTTTTAAGCGAAGTTTTTTCTGCCTGTATTTTTGTAGAGAATTTCTTTGGTGACGAAATGTTTTTATAGTCAGCAGAAATTTCTTTGTATGACGGCAATTCTTCTGGGTTATAGATTTTTATTTCTTTTATACAGAGTGCTTCTCGTTTTAACCTTAACGAAAGAATATGATTTCCCTTTTCGAGATAAAGCGGAAGACGCTTATTGTAGAAACCTTCAGTGTCTATAAAATCCCTTACTGTCCACTCAGGAACTTCTTCTTCATCACTTACCAAGTCGTTTCCGTTTTTGTCTTTTCTTTCAACTGATTCTTTTTTAATAGTCACATAGTACACTTCTGTCTTGTTAATTAATGAAAATAATTTTTGTATTTTAATTTAAAAAAAGTAAAAAAAAATTTGACTATTATTTTTTTTTAAGAATACTATAAAGTAAGGAATTATTTCCCACTTTAAGGAGAAACTAATCAGTAGTTTCTTTCATACCGGACTCTACTTTAGGTTCTCCTTGAAGGAATTCTTAATTTTCTTGGTATGAAACTTGAATTACAAAATCAACAATTATCAGCTTTAACAAAAGAAGATATAAACCGAGTAGAAAAAGAGAGTCAGTTTGCGTATCATAAAAGTTATTCTACTTTGATTAAAAACAACTTCATCATGTATAATAATCGCACAACAAGTTTATTAGTAGATATATATAGAAATATATGTGCTAATTATTTTCTTCACGAAAAGAAAAATTTGACTACGTTTATGGTTACGACGTTCGCTTTAACGGAAAAAAATTATAAATTAGGGATATGTCGCAGCCCACGCACGACTCGACGTATTTTAAAAGTGTTAGAAGACGAAGGAGTTATTGGAAGAATTATTAAAACAAGTATTCCAGCGAGTTCACACGGCGGACAGTTTATTTATTTTAAAGTTCCTATAAATCAACCATTTATAAGACCAGTAAATAAAGCTATTTACGTTGAAACTGATAACAACGAACAGCTACAACCAATAACAGAAGAAGACAAACAAACTGATATAGATCTAGAAAATAATATTGCAACCGACGACACAACAATTAATGAATTGCAGGAAATTATACAAAAACAACAACAACAAATAGCCGAATTACAAGTAATGATACAAAAACAAAATAGTAAAACAGATATACAAGCTACAACACAACAGATAACAGTTTATCAAAATGGGATAGATAAAATTAATTTATACGGTCATAGCAAAGATGAATTTATGCAATTATTGCAAGAGTTTTGCGGTCCGCGTAAGGACAGTCATGGTAAAAAAGTATTACCCAAAACACAGCGTGCCATTGAAAGATTGATGAATAAATTAATTAAAGCATCAGATAGCGGGAAAAATGCTTATGATATATTAGACATAGCACTATCGAATAGATGGACGGATGTTTATCCGGAAAACGCTCCAATCGTAAATATGGACAAATATATCGCATCTACTGTTTTCGTAGCCAAAGTTCAACAAGCAACTATACAAACACTGGCAACATATACTGGCAAACAAAAAGCACTTGAAATGATAGAGCAAAAAGAAACACAAGATTATATTAAGAATAATACTATCAACATATTTTTTAGCAAATATCTTTCGATATCAGAGAGTGACTATAATAGACAGCCATTCTTACAAGTTAAAAAGTTTGTGTTAGAACTTGACGTTAACAGTGAGATATTTAATAAAACGTGTATAAAACAATACAAGATCGATAGTTGTCAGTTTTTGAAAGCTTTGACGTCATATGTTATAGATACTTATATTAGCAATGCAACAGCACCTTATATGAAAAATACGCTTACGAAATATAAGCAGAACGTGAATTTAGCATTAACACTTGCAAGCAAAATGCATAAATCAATAACAGTTTTTTCATTATATTGTGCGTTAGTTAAGTGTGCGAGTTATAAGAATAACGTTTTAGATCAAAATGAAAAGCCAGTAGTTAGAACAGACTTGGAAATATTTTTTCATTTGTTAAAATTGCGTTGACATTTAAAAAATATGACTATATAATATAGTGTTTTTTAGAAAAAGTATGAGTGATGCAAATATTACAAATAAAGATATATATCAAAAACTTCTCGAAGCAAGAAAGATGTATACGGAAATCTCTTTTAAAAAAGATAAAAAAGTAAGTTTTAAGTCGACAAGCTATTCTTACATGGATTATCCTTCTCTAAAAGAGAAAGTAGACCCAATACTTCAAGACTTAAAGTTAATGCTTTTTATTGATTTTACCCAAGATTCGTGTCGTGCTCAGTTAGTAGACGTAGATAATCCAAACTCATCGTTATGTTTTACGTCTCCTATTACATATACACCAGGTAATATCCAAACACTAGGGGCATTGCATACATATATGAGAAGATATATGACGTTTCTTGTATTTGATATAGCTGTTGAAGATGAAGTTGATAGACACCCAAACGGTTCACAAGATGGCGATGAAGTTTACGTGCAACCGGTTAATACGCCTTCAGTAGAAAGACTTAAAAAGTTAATTGCAGAGGGTGGTTATGACGACGTATTAACAGCAAAAGGAACATGGAATTTGTTTAATAGGAAACACTGGCTAAATGGCTATACACATCTTCCAATCACTAACGATAACATTCAAGAACAGTTAAAGACGTTAGCTGAATACGCGAGAAATAATGGTAAAATATATTAATATGAAACCTGATACTATATCGTTAGATTTACTAATAAACGAACTCAACTGTATTCATGAAGATATAGAATTACTTCCTAATGAAAAAGAAAAACTTATAACAAATTTATTAGACAAGATAGATGGCGTTCCTAAGGAAAAAATAGACTCACTGGCAAGAATAATTGATAACGCCGAATCAAATATTGTCGTGATAGATAATGAAATCGAAAGACTAAATAATAAAAAGCAAAGAGTATTACTTTTTGTTAAGAAAGTGAAAGCATATTTGAGTAAATTTATGATAAGTAAAAAAATAACCAGAACATTTGGCACTTATCATTCAGTCTTTTTGAAAGAAGAACTTGAACTCGACGAAAAACACTTAAAGTTATCCAGAATAGACGATACTTATTTTAAAATTGTCAAACAATTACAACGTGGGAAATTAATGGATGATATTAATAAGTATGGCAGTGTTAAAGGTGTGCCGGTTGTAAAAGGATATAAAATACTTATAAAATAAAACTTGACAATAAAAAAATAATCTGTTATATTATAGTGTGTTTTATGTAAAAAATTATGAGTAAAAAAATTAAATTTCTTGAAAAAGTAATTAATTGCGATAAACTTGACGAGTCTTATTCGGACTCCGATAAACGTGAAGCGAACATAATAACAATGGCACGTAATAATTTTATCGCATATATCAATTTAAAAGAAAAGCTTGAAGAGAGAAGATTAAATTTGAAAGAGTATTTAGAAGACTGGGAACGTGTTAAATGGTTTAAGTGGCTTTTACAGCCTACATTTGAACACGAAAGAGACAAAGACAAATTAATAATAGCTGATTTGACAAAAGATCTTCA
>CALCWF010000061.1 GCA_937906355.1 uncultured Rickettsiales bacterium | reverse complement strand
TTTAATAAATAGTTTTCATCTTCAGTTGTTCCGTTTACGGTCCAAGTTGAATCAAGTTTATTTTTGTGATATTATTATATATGAGAAGTGTATCGTTCGAAGGTCGACGATCGTTGCGTCATTCTGTCAATTTTTTTATCGTAATGATTTCATGCTTATTGATAGCATCATGTTCGACGACCGGCAGTCTAGCTACTAAACCAATGAAGTCGCGAACTTTGAAAGCTAAAATAGCGAGACTCTTTTCCACTCCTACTTACTCTATTCACAATCTGGATAAGATAAAATTAGAGAAGAGGAACAACGTCGATCGAATCTATATTCGTAAAAATGATGGTAACGAGTATGGAATTCATAACGCAGTCGTTGACGAAGTAGAGAAACGATTGACGAAAAACGGTATAAAACTGGTTAGAGATGTAAATAACGCAAATTTCATACTAAATATCAAGATTCTTTCAGTTGTAACTGATATTGATTATAGCATGGCAAACGAATTGAGAAATGCTCTGACTATCGCTGGCATGTATTCTCCATTTACATTTGATAACAATAATTCTCCTCATATTTCAGCGTTTAAAATAGGGGATGTATCGAAAAATAAAACGACTTCCTTCAGAACGAGGAGAGGTTACCTGCCTTCTGTGATATATACGATTGGCGGAGCTGGCGTTGGATTCTCGATTGGCTTCTTGTTAGCTGGAACCACGGCACCAATAGCAATAGGACTAGCATCCGGCGTATTACTCGGAGGAACAACGTATTATGCCTATAATACTTTTAGACGCGTCGGTGTTGTCGTCATTTACGAGATAGAGATAGAAGAACGTAGCGATAAGACACTACAACATGCGAGAAAAACATTGCTGAAATCATCTGCAAATATATCGGAAGAGTCGTTCTATACTTATAGTGATAACTGGAAAACATACGTATCAAAAAACGTGGCAATGGCAATAGGTTCACGTGTACTGATAGACGACATGCTTTGCGGTTTATGTCCCCTCATAGAAGAAAACGTCCTCGATCTATTTGAAAAGAATAAATAATTTCCTTTCGTTAAAAGTGCAAGACGCTAATTTAGCTATGTGATCTATTGTTTGTTAAAAAATAAATGATAAGATAGACTACGTGCACGGTATGGATTCTTTTGAAGAAAGAGATAATCTTAAAGTTAAAAACCATAAATCGGTTTCCTCTTTTAAAGCTATCGTTATAGTTACTTTCGCTTCCATTATGTCTTCTGCTGTAGTTATCTTTTTTTCAATATCTATATTTAAATTAGAGATACCAACAATGTTGTCTCTTTCAATTAGTACCTTATCAGCAACAGCATGTATAACATTTGCTTGTATTACATTTTACACTGAAAGACGAAAAAAAAGAGAAGCTCTTGAAGCTGTAATTTTGAAAGACAAAAATTTAAACAAAATAACTGACGATATATCACAAAAGATTGTTAAACATTTAAAAGAGAACAATGATATTGAAAAGTATATAAGCGATAGCGATGGTACTGATATCAATAACAAAAAAGCTAAATCAAATTTAGATAACAAAAACAATGAATATGATTATTTTGATATTGGAATATAACAATTAGTTTCTGTATGTTGTTGATATTTATATCAATAAATATACATTTACAAAAAATTTTCACTAATATCAATGATAGACGGCATAGATACAAATTTGTGGATAACAGCAAATGCTGGTAGCGGTAAGACAACGCAACTCGTCAATAGATTTCTACTTCTACTCAACAACAACGTAAAATCAGAAGAGGTTCTGTGTATAACATACACGGAGGCAGGAGCAAAAGAGATGAAGAATAGGATAATTAAATCAAGAGCAAGTAGTAATATCAATATTGATAGAAAAAAACTGAGAATATCTACAATTCACAGCTTTTGCAAAAGACTCCTGCAAGAAAACAATATAATTGACGACGACATAAAGATACTGAACGACGATCCGTTGACGATGGAAAAGATTGTAAAGATAATAATATCAAAAATCGACCCCCGTAGTCAAGAAAGCTCTAATCGGGAGAATCAAGAACTAAATAACGAACTCAAAAAGACAATAAAAATACTGGCTTCAACTGAAAATATTGACGCTTTCAATGAATTAATAAAGAATATAATAAATAAACAAAACTCGTTCTTAGATATGTTCGTCAATATAAGCAACGATAATGGGTCGGTAAATTTATTAGATGATATCAAAATAAACGATATTCCAGAACTGATGCCGAGCTGTGTTCGTGGATTAGTTAACAAAATGAGCAAGATCCACGATTTCGGTATAAAGTTGCAACAAGAACTGCAAAAACAAGATATAAAATATCTAAAGGATCTGGTAAGTAAAATACTTGGACGACATGCTGTTGGTTTTTTCAGCAAAATCGACAACGACGAACAGTTATACTTGTTGAAAAACTGGGAAAATATAGTGCTAACAGATAAAAAACCTAGGAAGAGTTTAGACAAGCTACAAATAAGTTTGATAGACGACATTACGAAATATTATGTCGATGGGTTGAAACAAGTAGGCGTCGATGGAACGTATGCTGCGCTTTGTCTCGCATATATAGTCTTAAAAGAATATCAAAGCATAAAGCAAAAAATGGGTGTCATAACATATGATGACCTGCTGTTTCAAGCACTACAAGCATTAGAGAACGATAAAATAAAATACGAGACTTTACGAGTAAGATACCTACTGCTAGACGAAGCACAAGATACAAATCAAATTAGTTGGAAAGTAATCAAAAATATTGCAGAAAAAACAAAGTGTAAAATGTTTATCGTCGGCGACGAGAAACAGTCTATATACAGATTCCAAGGAGC
>CALCWF010000060.1 GCA_937906355.1 uncultured Rickettsiales bacterium | reverse complement strand
TAGCATTAAACCAAAACAAAACAATGACCAAACACAGTCATCTGATGATGACGACATACCATTTTAAGTAAGTAATGTATGCAAAATAATTTAAAGAACATTATTAATAATATATTTGATTCTTTGACGAAAGAAAATCAAGTTAAGATTGATGTTGATACTGACAGTATATGTAAACAAATAGACGAATCTAAGGTAGAAATAGTTTAATCTCTTTTATTATCGACGATCAAACGGTAGAATATAAAGTTAATATAAATAATTATACACTTTCCGCTAAAAAACTTCGAGCTTGCACCGCAACTCTCATTCAGATTGCAAATGATTATAACGATGGGTTTAGATATACAATCACACACGGTGAAACATACCCACTAATAACCGTAAATGAAACTATACCACTGATTAAGTTCTTCTTTAAGAGAAAAAAGGACGGAAAAGACGTATGGCTTCCGTTAGCAGATTCTAATATCGCAGATAGTGATTTTCTAATCGGCATGACACAGCACTTATTAATCACAACTGCATTGGCAGTTACACAGTCACTAAGTGAAAACATTAATCTAAAAAAAAAAAAACTAATTGATGCTATCAATAGATACACACAAGACAATCAAATAGACGATAAACTACAATTATTATCTCATGCCTATTATGAGTGTTTTGATAAAATACATTACGACAATCAATTTATAATAAATATAGCTACCACTATGAGAATACCAATAGAAAATGTAATGCATATACTTACAGCCCCATATACATGGGACATTATTATACATAATGTTAGCTATTCTTATAGAAAGACACCAAATGAAATCTACGAACTTGAACCATCAGTTATTCTTAAAATGTATATGTTAGCATTTATTCAAAAAATAGTTTAATTAAAAAAGGGGTATTTTTAGGGAAAAATACCATGTGTGGTTAGAAAGAGAGAAGGGGGGGGCTTTTTTCTTTTTTCGTGATTTTCTTGAAAGAGGACTCGCGTCCTCCACACTCAAGCTAAACTTTCACACAATAATTCAATCTCCTCCTCATCAATCTCATTTATCGAATCATTATCGAAAGTGTTTTTCAAAATAGATAATTGATTGTAAAACATACAATCAACTTCATCATTGTCCAACAACTCTTGCTCTTCAATTGAAGCAAAAATACTTTCCAGATCATTCATACACACTAAAAATTAAAACAAAACATACTTTTACCAGCAACTATAAGGCTTGAAGAACTTCAAGCACTCTACTCGACCAGTCAAAGTATTCTCTAATATCAAGAGTTGTGTTTTCAAACTCTTTCAATTCTCCTATTACTTTATAATTCGAAATACAATGTTGCTTTAAATCAAACAATTTTTTTACCATAAAGATATCATACATTGCTTGCTTGTATTCAATATCTCTCTCTACCATAAACTCACAAATTAAACTTCTTTCGAATTAATATATAATCATTAATTTTAATTGTCAACTATTTTTTTTATATATTTAATTAATCAATTTATATTAATTACATTATATGTAATAGTATATAATTTTAATTGTCAAGTATATTGATTAATAATATTTTATTTGAATTAAATAGTGTCCCTTTCGAATACCATATATCCAGAAGAATAGAAGTTTTAAGTATCCATTATAGTTAATTAAGAGTAAATAAAGTAGTTCGTTAAACTACTATATACTATAGTAAACTATATTAAAAACTACTATAAACTATATTAAAAACTACTATATACTATAGTAAACTATTATAAACTATTAACTACTATAGTAAACGTTAAACTACTATATTGTAAATAAAGTAGTTCGTTAAACTACTATATCTATAAACTACTATATAGTTCGTTAAACTACTATATCAAGTTAAACTACTATAAACTACTACTATAAACTACTATATAGTATTCGTTAAACTACAATAATTAGTTAAAAGAAATTTAACTAAGATTGCATAATCAACGATTAACAAACAGTTTGTCGAATATATTTAAAACACAATATATAGATTCGAGCACAATATAAATTGCAATAGATATTGCTATAATTGAAATCATATTTGTTTATTTTAAACAACTTATAATATATTTACCATATTAGTAGCAAATATAATTTTATTATAATACCGTTTTTTTAATTTTCAAGTGTTTTTAAAAAAAAAATTCCATTAAAATTAAAAACGAGACAATTCGCTATCTCGTTTTTAATATAAGGTATTAATTATCTATTATTTACGAATTATTTTGTGCGTTCTGCAAATACACAATTATGTTTCGAACATTATCAATGTATACGATGATATCACTATCATATCTATTGCCTTGAAGCTTACCATTTATAAAATCTTTTATTGTGTATTTTTGACCGCTACTAAATGTTTTCTCGAACATTGCATGTTCTGTTAATCTTTTTAACGAATTAACAAATTTATCATGATTATTTACAGTTGCTTCTTTGAAGTCAATCAAACAATCATTAACACAATTAACAAACGAACTTTTTACATCATCCATAAAAACAAAATAAATTAAACTACACTATATTATATAGTCAATAATTTTAATTGTCAACTATTTTTTTTATATATATTAAATTAATTTAAATCTACACTTTTTACCAGTAATTGTTTTATATCGTTCGAGTATTCTTGCAATGTCGGCGTTCGACATTCGAAAGAACTTGCTACTATTAAAACTTTTGATTGCCCTGATGTATGTATCAAGATTGTTCTTGTTCATATGAAGCAAACAATCTTCGACTGCACAATTGACTGCATTTTCTACTTTTGGAGAAAACAAAACATAGTCGCCGTTTTTTACGTAAAAGTTGTAAAAACGATCTCTATAAGAATTAACAGACTTGTATTGAAACACGTCGCACTTGTCGATATCGTTTTTATCCATTTTTTCTAACTCTTCTTTTGAAACTACCCCGTAAGGCAAGTTGTGTTCGGCGTATTCTTTAAAACGATCAAAGAGTTCTGACTCTTCTATTGTTTTTATACTAATCGAATTGATTTTTACCATAAACAAAATAAATAAAACTACAATATATTATATAATCAATAAATTTAATTGTCAACTATTATTTACGAATTATTTTTTTACTATATATACTTTTTTATGGAAAACTTTGACTTTGCTTGTCTGTATTGAAGCAATTAGACAATCATAGTCTTTTTTAGAAAGCCCCCAATATCGATTCATA
>CALCWF010000059.1 GCA_937906355.1 uncultured Rickettsiales bacterium | reverse complement strand
GTATTGTAGTAGTCCGGAGGCGATAGAGATACTTGGTGCTATGAAGAATATTATAGCGATTTATGTTGGTTATCGGAGTATGAAGAGTAGCTCTACGAATGAGAGTATACATTGTATTCTGAGTTGTATTGATGACGTGAAGAGACTTTTTACGAGAATGAAGATTAAGACGGATTTATTGCTTGAGCCAGCCGGTATTGGAGATATAATGCTTACTTGTTTATGTCGTAAGTCGCGCAATAGAACGTTCGGTGAGTTGCTTGCTGAGAGACCGAAGAGGGCGTTCAAGTATTTAAAGAAAACGACGGTAGAGGGATACGACGCTTTGAAGTCTATGCTTTCATTTTGTGAGTATAAGAATATACATCTTCGAACGTTAGAGGAGTTGAATGAGATAATAGAGAGTTTGAACGTAAAATAACGACCAGGTTTCTTGAATAGGGAAGAATTGGAAAATGAAGAGGTGTTTAGAGTGAGAAAGAGGATATAGGAGAAAAATGATATTCGATCCAGTTGATTATTAATTTAATAGCGATTGTAAGTTATCTGCACATATGTTTATTACGTTTGAAGGGATAAATGCTTCCGGTAAGACGACGCAGTCTAGACGGTTGTTTGAGTTTTTGAAGAAGCGAGATAGGGACGTTATTTTGACGAAGGAGCCAGGCGGAGGTGGCGAGTTTTGCATGGAGTTGAGGCGTATTATTTGTAAGACGGAGGATATTTCGAAGGATACGGAGTTATTTTTACTTTATGCGTCGAGGTGTGAACATATAAGAAAGGTGATTCGTCCTGCGATAGATGCCGGAAAGATTGTCGTTTGTGATCGTTATATTGATTCCAGTTTTGCTTATCAGTGTTGTGATGATCCTGATAGGATTGATTTTGTGAAAAGATTGCACGAAGAGATAGGAGGTTTAATGCCGGATGTTACGTTTTTTATAGATATTCCTGTGTCGGAGTCTGAGTATAGATATAGTCTCATGGACGAAAGCAATAGTGGCGTGTTGATTGATGAGAGTGGTAATGTAGTTGAGACTGGATACAAGAAATTCGATCATATTGAGACGGCACACATGCAGAAGATTGTTGATATGTATCATAGGATTGCAAAGGAGGATAGTAAGCGTATCAAGACGATAGACGGGACGCTACCAGAGGAAGAGATTAATGAAAAGATTGTTGAGATTCTTGGTCTTTTGTGAAGCGGAGTAGATGAGACGGAGACGAGTAAGAATGAGTTGTGGAGTATAGCTATTTGGTATCTGAAGAGTCGACCATAATCATGGTGTTTATTATTAGTTTTGATTGTGGTGACAGTGGTTCTTGGGTGTTTATTTTAATACAGTTTTCTTTGTGTGAGAAGTATGCTGTGATTTTGCACGAGTTTAAACTAATTACATTAGCCGGAACGTCGAATGCCGTTGATATCTACTAAACTCGTCCATTCGTTTGGCTTGATGATAGTTTGTAGAAGAATATTTAGATTAATGTATACACAGTTACCGTACGTATGTATTTGCTGACTTTTTGCAGTATGAGATATATGCCATATTGTATTTATTTTATTTGTGATATTTTTTGCTTTTATGTAGTTTTTTAGTGTTTGTTTATTTACTATTTCCAGGTCGCCAGATTCTGATGTTAGAGTAGGAACTTCTGCTTTTGTATTAACTTTTAGAGTGTCTGTTTCGAGATTTTTTTTCACGATTATATTGTTTACACGGATTTTGTCGGTGAGACTTATTGCATCTTTTGCACCGTCGTAAAATAAATTTGAGTTATCGAGATTGACGTATATAGCACCGTCGCTACCTGTATTTCTTAGCGTTACGTCGTCGATTTTAATGTTAGCGACTCTATTTTTGATGATTGATTTATTATTTATTTTAACGTCGTCTACCTGTCCTATTCCACTTTTACTTAGGGTTGTTGTTCCGTCGTCTGCTATTATGTATGCTTTTCCCGCGTTTCGAGTTCCTTGATTTTTGAAGTCTGGATAGTTTATATTTGATATTATATTTTTATCACAGTTTATTGTTTTGTTTGTTAGTGTTTGCGTTTTGTTTTCGAAGATTATTTTGTCTGTAAGATCTATTGATTTATTTAGTATTTCTTTTCCGTCTTTATTATTTATTGTTATATTTAATTTATCGCTGGAAGTGGCGTTTGTGTATGTGAAGGAGGATGTTTCGTTATCTATTTCTTCTTTGTAGACGGCATTACTATCGATTAGATTTTTAGATTCCTTTGTTGCTGTTTTGTCGATTGTTGTTAGCTTTATTTTTGTTTCTTCGTTTACTTTTTGTTGTGTATTTGCCGTTTCGCTTATACTTTCTTTATACGGTTCTTTGACTTGTAGTTCTGATGTGTCGTTGACGTAATGAAGCGTTTCTAGAGTTATATTTGATTGACTTGGAGTTGTTTCGTTGTAGGATAAGGTTATTTTATTTGTTATTTTTCCGTTAGATGAGATGAATACGAATATCGATGTCGTTGTTGTTTCTGTTTTTTGTTTTGATGATTGTTGCAGGTGGTAGATGCATTCTATTGAGTCGTTATTTGTGTATATGATTTGAATTATGTATTCTTTATTGTTGACGTCTAGTAGCCACTTGCAGAAATTTTGTAGATCCATATTTTCGGTTTTACTTTCTTTTTCGTTGAAGTTGTAGATTGTTTTACCGGTTGTCTCGTCTGTCGTGATAGTTATGATGAATTGATAGATTTGATTGTTATTTATTGTATCGATTTTTTCGTCTACGTATCCTTTTGTTGTTATTTTGTTGTTATAGTCTGATGCTTTGTTGCTTTTAGCGAGAAGATTGTCGTTTAGTTTTGTGATTGTTACACCTGCGTCTTTTATTTGCATGTAGCCGTCTTTATTTTTGTTTAGTGTTATGTCATCCGGCTCTATGACGTTATATTCTCCCGTAGCAGATATGACGTTGTTTTCTATTGTTATATTAGCTCCTGCTGTTAGTTTATTTTGTAGATTTAGATCACTTGCTGTTTTATCTCCTGATAGCTCTATGCTGTTTATTGATGGCTTATTTGTTAGCTTGTTGTAGTTTGTTGTTCCTGTGCCTTCGCCAGACGTATCGAACTGTTCCCATTCTGTTCCGTTGTAGCTTATGAAGTATTTTTTGTTTTTTAGATATCCTATGCTTCCTATTTTAGGTATGTAGAATAGCCAGCCCAGATTTTTGTTGTAGCACGCTATTTGATTGTTTTTGTTTTGTAGTATAGGATCTGTATTGTTTGCTATTAGATATAGAGCGTTGGGTGTTATATCTTCTGTGCTTGATGATGATATTGTTGTTTCGATTGACAGAGTTTCGAAGCTTTCTATTTTGTAGAAGTTTTCGTTGACGGTTTCTTCGAAGGCACACTCGTTGTGATATAGTTTTTTCATATTCATTCCAGAGTTCATAGTATGGAGACGGTTTATTATTTATAACTATATAAATAAGCTGGAAGGCTTAATTATTAATATATTATATAGTGAGAATAATGAGATGAGACCGTTATGAGATGAGGACGATATTAACGTTGAAAGATTACATTGTTGAATAGATTGTAGTATGATAGGTATATAGACATTTTGATTATTAATGACACGTTTTGATTGACTATGACATTTTTTGAACAACATTGACATGTTGCACATAGAGTTATATTGACAATTGTATTTTTATTGATGCCATAGTCTTATATTTTTATGAGATTTATTTTTAGTTTTTTGCGAAGGAGAGTTTTCTTTTTAGTTCCTATTATATCAGTTTTGCTCGTTTTTACGTCTTGCACACTTAAGAAAACGAACGCTAATTCCAAAAAAAAACAACAGAGGATGAGCGGATATAGTAATGATTACGGATACAATAAACTTTATAAGAGAAACGAGAATAGCAATGTAAAGCCTAATAAGCGTTCAAAAAAATACAGTGGCTGTGGGTATAAAAGCAATAAGAAGAAAAAAGTTGCTTCTAGCAGAGGAGTTCGTGGAAAAAGCAATTTGAACGGAACGAGCGTCAAGAATAGTGGTTATGCTAGCCGTAGTACTGGTATTGTCAGTAACGGTGTAGTTGGCAAGGATATTAATAATAATGTTAATAAGGATAAAATTTGCAGAAAGAGTAGGTATAAACATTTCGGTATAATTATTTCCGGACCTTCAGGAGTAGGTAAAACTACAATGATTAAAGGTTTAGCTAGGAAACACGACAATTTATTCGTGTCAGTGTCGGCGACGACGAGAAAGATGAGAGAAGGTGAGGTTGATGGAAGAGACTATTACTTTTTGACGAAAGATGAGTTTAATAGACTGGTAAAGCAAAATATTGAGTATGACAACAAGTTTGAGAATTACTACGGAACACCGTTAGATAATTATTTTAATGCGATAAATAGCGGTAAAGATCCGATATTTGCACTATCGACGAGAGGCATGGAGAACGCAAAGAGGTATAAGAATACTGATTTTATAACTATATTTATAATGCCGAGTCGAAAGGACATCCTTGAGGAGAGGTTAGGTGGTCGTAACACAGAGTCGAAGGAGCAACTTGCCATGAGACTTAAGGAAGCTGACGGGGAGATGAAGCAAGCTTATAAGTATGACTACATCTTATATACAGGTGATAACGAGATTGGCGTTGATATAAAGACGCTGGAGGCGATCTATCTTGCCGAACAAAGAAAGAGAGAGGGAAACTGTAAGTAAACATTATCTGAGTTTTTAATCCCTAAGACTGTTAAAGACGTTGTATCACGAGACTATTAAAATGTTGCATTGACGGTGATGCTATAAGCGATGGTTTTGTGGTGAGTAGTACTGGATTAAATGCAGAACGATTAGTTGTTGTTGTTGTGTCTGTATTATGTATCACTATTTTTTTAGAAACGAAAATTTAATTAAGTTAAGTTTGATATATAAGCTTAATTAAGTTGAGTTGAAGCGTTTTTATTGCATTATATAAATACAGATACACATGTGTATGTAATCTTTTTTGTTTCTTTCCGTTGTGTTTATGTCTCCGATGGTTGAGTTATTGCTGAAAACGATGAGTTTTGGCGGAAATAGCGATGTTTCGAAAAATGATATAGAGTGTGTTAAATTTTTGACGACTCTTTTAGAGGAGATTGGTTGTGAGTGTGATATGAAGGTATTTAACGATACTGCGAATGTTTTTGCTATGACGAAAGTTCCGGAGATTCAAAACATCGATAATGGGAGAAAAGATACGAAAAATAATAGCATAAAAACTATTTGTTTTTGCGGACATTGTGATGTGGTTCCGAAAGGGAAGTATGAGAAAAATTATCAGTATGACGGAGGTGCCTCACGTAATATCAGGACCTATCCGGGATCTTCAAGCGTAGCAATGGCGAACGTCTTTACTGCATCAGGTTCCGACAGAATTGATGCGGTCTCTTTCTTTACAAGCAATTCAGATGTGAAGTACGAGATTGCAATCTACACTGACTTGACCAATCCCTCAGATCCGACTTCGGGGAAACCGAGAACCTATCAGTCAGGGAAACTGCAGTTTGCAGGATATGCAACAATACCTCTCACAAAACCTGTGGAACTTATCGAAAATCAGACGTTCTCCGTGGTAATTAGCTTGTCTAAAGAATCCCGTAAAGAGGGCGAAGAATTATGGATTGTTGTTGATACTACTACCGGTACTGCTGAGGACTATTTCCATTCAGAGACGTATGCAGAACCTGGTCAGAGTTTTAGCAGTTTAGATGGAGTGTCCTGGCATGATCTGTCAAAGGATGGGAAGACAAATGTGCGGGTGAAAGCGTTCACCAATCCATACGTTCCTGCATCCTCCGGCAACGCGATCAAAGAACAGTCCGTGCCAGTCACAGACGATTCCATCTTCAGTGGCTGGTATCAGG
>CALCWF010000058.1 GCA_937906355.1 uncultured Rickettsiales bacterium | reverse complement strand
TATGATTCCGAACATGTAGTCATATGATGACGTTTTAAATAAATGTCAATATGATTATAGTTATTATGACTATAATAGCTATTAATTCATGTCGAGATTGAAAATTAATTCAAATATATAATTACCGTATTAAGTTAATGTTATGAGAAAATTTTTTAATGAAAATGATTTTGATAATATTTATAAAAGTTTATTATTTATGGAAAAATTTAAACAGCATAATCAAAAAAGTTTATACAAGGGGAATAAATTTACCAGAGTATATTACAGAAGGTTTAGTATGTTATGTAAATGGTTTTGAGCTTACTGCGAGCGAAGAAGGTAGCGAAGATGCGATTGACTGCAAAACAAATCATAAAATACAAGTAAAAGGAACAAGTAATTTTAATGACGATTTGAGCAGTTTTGGTCCAAAGAGTAAATTCGATGAACTACATTTCGCAAGATTAGATATACAAAATGATAAAATGTATTTGTATCAAATTGATATCACAACTTTATATGATATTAAAATGAATAAGCAACAAACATTTAGAGAACAACAAAAACAAGGAAGACGTCCGCATTTTTCTTTATTGAAATCTTTTTTTATTCCAGAAAATATAAAAGAATATTGTATTGTTGATCTGAAAAATAAGACTATTGATTTGAAAAATAAAGCTTTTACTAGAAACATTTAATAATTTGTTTTGCTATTCTTTCAATAACAGGAACACAAACACTATTACCTGCCTGTTTGTATAAATGACAATCACTTATATTTGGAAGTTTAAAATCTTGTGGGAAACCTTGAAATAAAAAACATTCTCTTGGTGTAAGTTTTCTAATGCCATAATTATCTAAAATCAAAGGAACATTATGACCACCAGTCCACATATTTGCTGTTAAAGTAGGGCATAAATTACTTTTATTTTTTCTAACATAAACCCTTCTATATTGATAAATTGTGTTTTTATCTGTAATTTCTTTTTTTAATAAATCTATCATTTGAATTAGTATAATAGTATTTATCATCTGGTTTTTTATTATCTATAATATCATGAATAGTTTTTGTAAGTTTTATTTTTTTTGGAAATTCAAATTTGTTATATTGTCGTTTTTTACTAAAACCGACGACGTATATTCTTTCTCTATTTTGTGGAATATTACCATACTCACAAGCGTTTAAAACTTTGTATTTTACAAAATATCCTGCCTTTTGGAATTCGTTTAACATTATACTAAAAGTTCTACCATTATCGTGTGATGCAAGATTTTTAACATTTTCAAAAAAGAATACTTTTGGTTTTTTATCTTTCAAAATTCTTAAATATTCAAAAAATAAATTTCCTCTATCATCTTCAAAACCTTTTTGATAACCTGCTATTGAGGATGCCTGACAAGGACTGCCACCAAGTAAAAAATCAGCATCTGGAATTGTTTTTGCATCAATATTTTTTATATCGCCTTCAAATAGCAAATGATTGAAGTTTTCTCTATATGTTTGACAGGCATATTTATCGAAATCATTTGCATAAATAATTTTAATGCCATTATTTTTGAAACCAAGACAAATTCCACCTACACCGGCAAATAAACTTATAGCAGTCAAATTCATATAAATTTTTTAACACTCTTCATAAGAAAGTAATTGTTATTTGATGATAATATTATTTTTCTTAATTACTTCTTTTGCTAGATTTATGTAGGCACGTGAACCAGAACAATTTATATCATAGACTATGACAGGTTTGCCGTGCGATGGAGCTTCTGATATCTTCACATTTCTTGGTATAACGGTTTGATAGACCTTGTCTTGAAGGAAACCCCTTATATCTTCTTCTACTTGAAGTGTGAGTCTATTACGTGGATCATACATTGTTAGCAATAGTCCTTCTATTTCTAGTTTTCTATTTAGTCCCTTGCGAACTTCGTTATACGTTGTTAGAAGATGTGATAGTCCTTCTAGTGCAAAAAACTCGCATTGCATTGGTATTAAGACGGTATCGGATACACATAATGCGTTGACCGTCAACATGCCGAGAGAAGGTGGACAGTCTATAAATATAAAGTCATAGCCAGATATGTTATTTTCAATTTTACGTTTCAAACAGAATTGTCTATCTTTTGTTTTATGCAGTTCATTCTCGGCGGCCGCAAGATCTATTGTTGCTGGAATTATATCTAGCCCTTCGACAATTGTTTCATGAATATAGTCATTGACGTTTTGTTTTTCGTTTATCAGGAGTTTGTAAATATTGTTTTTTCTTTCGCTGTTTTCTATACCAAAGCCTGTGCTTGCGTTGCCTTGCGGATCTAGATCTATAACTAATATTTTTTGTCCAATGGCCGCAAGTGCTGTTGCTAAATTTATGACGGTAGTTGTCTTGCCGACGCCGCCCTTTTGATTTAGGACAGAGATTATTTTACCAGAACACGATGTGTTAATAAAGCTAGCCATTTTCTAATATGAGAGATGCAGTTTTATTAAAAGCAAATGAAGCTTATTATTTACGGTTTGTTTTATTATTTCTACTTTTTGATACAACGTTTTTGTATCTTTTGGATTTTATAATTTTTGTTATTTGAGATTCATCAATCTCAGGATACTTTTTTATCCAAGGTGCATTAGCATCGATCGGCATTCTTACGTAGTCGGCATATATTGCCTTCGAAAAACTACCTCTGTATTTTCGTTTTGCCTTTCTACTAATTGTTATATCTTTTTTATTTAATTTAACTGCTTTTATGAGTGCGTCGACGACATCGAGTACGTCGCCAACTTCTTCGAGAATCTCATTATCATTTGAAGCCATCAAAACTTCATTTGCTTCTTCGACAAGCTTTTTGCGTAAGCTAGATATTCTTTCTTTTCCATCGAGCACTTTATAATATAGCTTTCCTCCTTCTTTAACTGTTAGACTAGGAACTTTGTTTCTTAGCATTTTATTTAGAGCGAGATACTTATATTTTATTGTCTCTTTATTACTATTTTGATGTGATTTACTTATTTTTTTCATAGAACATGGAGTTCTTGACTTGATAAATTAAATAACAACAAAAATGATATGAGACACGAATGTCATTAATAATAGTGATGATATATTAATGATACAACTTATTAGTATCTATAATATCTAGATCGTTATAGATAGATGCACTATAAAGCCGGTCGTTGACAATTAAATCATTCATCTACTGATTCAATCAGTAGTTATATGCGAGATTTTAATTTAAAAAGTAATTTATTTAATAGTTCAGTGTTAAAGGTATTTGTCGTCGCTACGATGCTGATTTTACCATCACGTTTTGCGTATTCGAGTTCCAGTGAGAGCACAAAGGTTGCAATAGTGGATCTACAAAAGATAGAAGAAAACTCTCTTATTTCAAAAGACTTACAAAGAAAAATGAAGAACAAAGAGAAAGATTTGCAAGGTCAAATTTTGAAGCGTAGAAAGGAGATTAATGATGAATTTAAGGCACTTGAAAGCAAGCGTGCTGTTTTGTCGGGCGAAGAGTTGCAACGTAAAGCGAAGAGTCTCGAGAGCAAGTATCAAGAGATTCAAATGAACGAAAAGGCATGTGAACAAGCCTTCGAGATGGCTCGTATGATGTCATTACAAAACATACAATTTTCAATTCGTAAAGCTGTTAATAAGGTAGCCGGCAAGTATGATATGATAATTCCAGTTAACATTGCTCTTTATATAGATGAAAGCAAGTTTGACGACTTGACCACCGAAGTGTTAGCTAAATTGAACGAAATATCGAAAGTAGTTGAGTTTGATAAGTTCTATAAAGAAGCTAAGGATCAAGTTAGCAAAATGATAGAAAAACAAGCCAAGAATAGCAAATAGTTATCATTCAAATAGAAATAGCGAATTGTGTTTGAAGAATACGGGAATCGCATTTCCACTATCTTGAAAGAAGAGTGCCGATGAATTATGAGCTTTAATTCTGCAAAGAGTATTTTACAAGCATTTAAGATATTAGAACGAGAATTTGATATTACGACCAAGACGGAGTTGCGTTGTAATAACAATTACCAACTATTAGTTGCAATTATGTTGTCAGCACAGGCAACGGATAAGAGCGTGAATAATATCACGGAAAGGCTATTTGCTTCTTTGCGTTCGCCACAAGATGCCATCGATATAGGTGTTAACGGGATAAATAATCTTATTAAGACAATCAATTATCATAACATAAAAGCGGAACATATTGTTGAAATGAGTAAACAGTTGATGAGTAAATTTGACGGAAACGTGCCGAGGACATTTAACGACCTGATATCTTTATCTGGCGTTGGAAGAAAAACGGCGAATTTAGTTTTAAGTATTGCTTTTGGACGACCTACAATAGCTGTTGATACTCATGTTTTTAGAGTATCGAATCGACTTGGTTGGGTTGATGCGAAAAATGTCTTAGAGACAGAAAGACAACTTTTACAGAACGTTCCGGCGAAAAAACATATTTTGATAAATGCTTTACTAATTCCATTTGGAAGAAAGTATTGTAAGGCGATAAAACCAAAATGTTCGCAGTGTAAATTGAGACAGTTTTGTAAAGAATATAATAAAAATTTGTGTTCACGGTAAAATATTGAAATCTCTTGGTAGAGAATAAAAGATAAATTGCCGTTCAATAAATCAATAATCGAGTGTTGATAATTATCTTCGACTGAGTCTGCTATCTCTTAATAGAGTATTTATGCTGTTTTCGAGTACGAGAAATCCGAAAATTTTATGTGAGTTTAAAAATGCAATGATAGACGCCGTAGCGGAAAAGCAAAGTGGCATCTTTACGCCCAGCTATATTGCACCGATGACATACGAGCAAATAAATACTCTCGGGCATATGAGTTATACTCAGATCTTATCTGAA
Source organism: uncultured Rickettsiales bacterium (assembly GCA_937906355.1). Classification (GTDB taxonomy): domain Bacteria; phylum Pseudomonadota; class Alphaproteobacteria; order Rickettsiales; family Deianiraeaceae; genus UBA4311. The sequence continues at coordinate 1,636 of CALCWF010000058.1, read as the reverse complement.
TTAACTTACATCTTTTGTAATGGGAAGATACAGAAACAAACATTGCATGAATTAGCACAAAACGCATTCAAGGATTTTAATACTGGTTTTGGTGCAGATATTAGACGTAATGATCCATATTTTTCGATGCAAACTCTGGAAGAGGGTATTGAGATTGCGAATTTGACCTATGGACCAACAGGTTGTTGTAAGGATTACGGATATTGCTTCGCGGCTGAAATTGTGAACTATTTAGCGAAGCAAGAAGGACAAAAGAGATCGATAATTGACATTTCGTGCAGTTCGTCCGGTCCGAGTGCAGCTTGGGCGATCAGGAATAAAGATTATTTAAAAGGTTTCATTCTGATGCAAAATAACAATAATGCATCTATAAAGGCTTTGCTATCGAAGGCGAATGCGAAAAATTTCGGATATGCAACAATTACAGCAGATATAAATTTTATCAATGACCTTCGCTACGAGATTAGTAGCAATATGAGTTTACACGATTTTGCAAACATGTCGTTTATTAATGAATATAACTTATTATGTATAATTGGGTATTTACCACTTTTCTTTAAAGCATACATGAAGTGTAATTCAAAACCATTTTGTATATCTGTTGCAAGCGGGAACATGACGCTTGGTATGTCCGCGTATATCGCTAAGAAGATGGGAATTCCGATAAAGAAGATAATATTAGCGACGGAGAAAAATAATTTTTTCTACAACATCCAGGAGTCTAAACTTGCACGAAAGGATAATAATATTGAAATTGGCTGTTCCTTGATACATTCGAGCTTACCGACAAATTTTGAACGATTGCTGTTTTATCTCTATGGTTCTAACCAGAGTTCCGTGAAGCGTACAATACAGGAAATTGAGATCAACGGAGCGTATAAAATTAGTGATGATTTACTTGATAAATTTAAAGAAGACTTTTTCGTTGCGAGGTGCGATAATCAATTTAATATTCGTAATACAATTTATTCGTTCGTTCGAAAGACGGAACACTTTGTCGAACAGCATTTTGCTATCGCAAAGATGGCTACCGATGTTGCATTTGAAGAATTTGGACTTGATATTTCAAGTATACCAATGGTTATAATTAATACACTTGATTTTCGAAGAAATATAGATTTTGTAAATTCGTCATTAGGATATAATTTGGAATATGTTAAATATCCGTGGTCGGAAGACGATATGAGTCGCTACTCTCCAACTGAGATTGGACGAGACAAAACGGAGATTTTGAGATATATTGTTAGCGATCTTGAAAAGAGAGATTAAAAGAGAGATTAAACTCATACAAGACAACCGTATAATTTTGCTCTATATTATATATATATTATATAGTTATCTTGATATAGCTAGAATGATTTTTAGTTCGATAGTGAAAGATTTCTTGCATTTTTGAAAATAGTGCTAATCATATAGTGTATTTGATTAATAAATGATAAGTATGACGGGGTTGGTTCCTATTGTTGTTGAACGAAGTGGTCGTGGTGAGAGATCGTATGATATTTATTCGAGACTTTTGAAAGATAGAATTATATTTCTATCAACGCAGTTCGAAGATAATATGGCTTCTTTAATTGTTGCACAGTTGTTGTTTTTAGAATCAGAAAATCCAGATAAAGATATATTTTTATATATT
>CALCWF010000057.1 GCA_937906355.1 uncultured Rickettsiales bacterium | reverse complement strand
AAAGCATCAACGGAAACTAAAAAAGAGATTGTTAAGGAAGAAAAGAAAAAAGAAACAGACAATCAAATAACTTTATTTGAGGAGGGCGAAAAATAATGGGATATATAAAAATTGCTTATCAGGATATTTTAAACAAAATAGATCGTGATACTTATGGTTATTGCGAAGAGAATGGTAGTGAGATTGGTATAAATCGACTCCTAATGCGTCCAATTGCTCGTTATTGCACAGAAGTCCAAGAAAGACGAGACAGAGAAGAAGCTGAAAGAGAATTCAACGAAAGCAATCGAGATGAATTCGTCAATAGGAGTAGCGATTACGATATAGACAAAGAAGATAACGGAGAAAACGACAACGACTAATCGTCCACTATACATCGTCGATGCGTCGTCAAATTTAAAATACCGCTTATAACTACTCTAAGAAGATTATTAATTATTTAGATTATTAATATTTATTAATTGAAAATAATAAAACTTTCACAACGCTATCAGCGTTGCTATTGTAGCACAGCTGGTAGTGCACTTCATTGGTAATGAAGAGGTCGCGAGTTCGAGTCTCGTCAATAGCACCATTAGGACGTCTAGCTCAGTTGGTTAGAGCAATTGCTTTACACGCAATAGGTCGCAGGTTCGAGTCCTGTGACGTCCACCACGAACATACTTCAAGTAAGTATTCAAGTAAACAGTGAAATAATAAGTAAATAGTGAAATAATAAATCACCACGTCATTCTGCTATTCCACTATTAACTTCTCCGTAAGAGTTTTTTTTATTCAGTGTATCTTGTCGCGTTTGTCTACCTTATGCTATCTTACGCTACGGTTTATTATCTTTAATATAACAGACTGTTGTATTATCGTGAATATATTACTACAACACCAGTAGAGGACTAGACCAGCCGGCATCGACGAAAGCATTATTGTTAATATAAGCGGAAAATAAGTCATCACCTTTCGTTGCGTCTCGTCTATCCCATGTACCGGTGTTATTTTTTGCTGTATAAACATCGTGAGTCCCATTATCACAGGTAGCAACCCGATTTGCAATATCTCTGGAACGCTATACGTCAGTAAACCAAATAGATTGAATATAGACGACGGATCCTTAGAAGATAAATCAACTATCCACCCTACAAACGGGGCGTCTCTCAACTCTATCGAGATTACAAGAACTTTATACAAAGCTATGAAAATAGGTATCTGTAATAATAGTGGAAACACACTTGACATTGGATTGATATCGTTGTCCTTATATAACTGAAACATAGCCATTTGAAAAGCCTTTTTATCGTCCTTATACTTCTCTCTCAACTCATTAATCTGAGGCGTTATAGTCTTCATACGAGCCATAGTTTTATACGCTCTATTAGCAAGTGGGAGAATTATCATTCTAACAAGAATAGTTAGAAGAATTATAGCCACACCGAAGTTGCCAACTATCGAATATAGTCTTTTTAAAATTATAAGTAGCGGTTTTGATAAAAAGTAAAATATTCCAAAATCTATCGCCTTATCGAGCTTTTGAAGTTTATACTTCTCTCCGAGGTTTTGTAATAATTCCAACTTTTTCGGTGCGACTATCGCGACAACGTTCGTCTCTAACGATCCACCAGACTCAATTTCAAACATATCACTCTTTACGTCGATTTGATATATATCTCTATTTTTGTTATATCTCGCAGTGTACGCTGTAGAATAATTTTCGTCTCGTGTGGACGGTAACGCTAGTGCTGTCAACCAGTATTGATCCGACAGTCCTATCCATCCGCTATTTTGCGTCAAACTCTCTATGTTTTCCTTTTCAAGTTTATCGTAAGAAAACTCCTTTATTTTATCATCATTCATCAAAACAATTCCTCTAAATGCATTAGAATTCTCTATTCTATCCTTCGTGTTTTTCAGCGATGCACGATTATAGTTAGCAACGTTTATCTTCATTTTGCCTTTATTGTATATTTGTTGTTTAATTTCTATCGAACTATCATTAGCAATTGTATATGTAGTTTTATATCTAACGTTATTCTTGATACCGGAGATACTTATACTAGTATCATCCTTAGCGTCCACCTTCCAATTAATGCTACTCGTATCAACGATACTATCGTCCCCGATACGACCTACCCAGCCGGCTTCTATAAAGTGTCCATCGTCTAACAACAAAACGTCTTTCACGTCTTTTTCATGTTGCTTGTATTTTTTTAACGAAAGATACGTGATTCTGTTGTTATTAACGTCAATTCCTACACGTGAGTTCTCGTTCTCGAAAAATGTCTCATTCTTTTGTTTTCTGGTTTGTGTTCCTATGTTCCTTCCATCCATATCGTAAATGATGCTAGACGATATATCGTCTTTATTGCCACCTTGTTGCTTTACATACGATATCGCGTCTTTTTCCTTTGCTTGCAATTTCGCCCTCTTTTCTAACTCCTCTTTGCTCGGAGATGTAAAGACACTCCAAAAGATTAAAAACATCATAGACGCGAACATCGCTGTCAGTAAGTTCTTGTTGTTTGAATCTGGACTGTTTCTGAAATCGTTAAAGTAATAGTTTCCCACAGAATCGACAGTATGTGTAAATTGACTGCAATTTTAAAATCAAGTTCTATATAACGTGATATTCGAAAGAATAATTGTCGCACCTTTTGTAGCCATCACGATGTTCGTTCTCGTCTTTATGATATTACATCAATAATTAATGATACGCATATCAATAAACGGTAATTATTATATCTGTCGTATAGTTGATTTTTATTATCATGATTCAACACTTCTGCGTTCAAAGAAATGACGAAAAATAATAACAATAACACAAAAAATAGTGTAAATAGTGGCATGAGAATAGGACTTGTAGGTCATAACGGAAAAATGGGACAAGAGATCAAAAACATTCTTCTTTCCAGAAATATAGACGTCATAACAAAAGGTGGCGATATTGGAGAAGATAAGACTAATATATTTAGCGATTCTAATATAGTCATAGATTTCTCGTGTGCAGATGGTTTAAATGAATGTTTAGATCTATCAAAAAAAACGGGAGTTCCATTAGTTAGCGGATCAACGCCAATGGATAATAAGTTAATGAAAAAAATATTGGCGGCGTCTAAAAACACAAAAATCTGCTGGTCCGCAAATATGTCGATCGGTATCGCAATAACAAAAAAGATATCAGCAATGTTAGGAAAATGGCTCGCGGATTACGATTGTGAGATAATAGAGAAACATCACAATATGAAGAAATTACTATCACTA
>CALCWF010000056.1 GCA_937906355.1 uncultured Rickettsiales bacterium | reverse complement strand
TAAATGTAAACTACTTTTCATGGAAAAGCCTTCCTAGAAGAAACGGTTCTCCTTGAAAGAAACGGTTCTCCTCGAAATATGAGATAAAAAAAAAGATAAAGGAAACACGAAACCACTTACCTACATATATGCATATATCATATCTAACTGACACAAAACTGTCGCTATTGATATCGCAGTCGATGAGCTATCTTGATTTGAAAAAATACAACGATTAAGCCGTCTTCTTTGTCTTGTTTTTCTTTATCAAACTACGTGCCGATGGTTTAATAACTCTCTTCGCTTTTTTTGTTTCCGCCTCATCTTTCATTTTGTTAGCAACGGTGGGATCTTTCTTCAATTTATACTTCAACTTCGCACCAAAAGCAGTCATATTTTGAGCCTTTGTATGTAAAAGATATTCATCAAGACTACCGTATTTTGTTATCGTCCTCAGCGTTCTTGTTGAAACTTTCACTTGAAAAGTTTTCTTTAAAATATCACTTTTAAGCGTCACTACTTGCAAGTTCGGAGCAAATATACGTCTAGTTTTGCGGTTTGATTTAGAGACATTATTACCAGTCAATGCCTTGGTTCCAGAAAAATCACATGCTCGCGTCATAGAAAAACAAGGTAAGGTTGAAGATTAATTTCTTAAAATCAAGTTTTTAAATCACTTTATAATCTCATTTCGTCATCTCGAATGATAGTTTTAATATGATATTTCATTTAAAAACTCCTTTGAAAGAATGCCGTCAAATAGTATTCAAAAAAACAATATCAAAATCTTTCGCTGTATTATACTTATAAAGCTACTATGCCTACAAAGGCATTATGTTTATAAAAAAATTGAAAATTAGATTTAACTAATTCTCGTATAACTATGTTGGAGGTTTTCAGCTCCTCGTGGAGTTGAAATATATCTTTACATGGAACGATGGCCGAGTGGTTTAAGGCGCACCCCTGGAAAGGGTGTATAGTTAATAGCTATCCAGGGTTCGAATCCCTGTCGTTCCGCCAGTATCGGTAGCCAAATCTAAGTTTATTAATCTATGAATAAATTATTCGTCTATAAGCAAAACATACACTCGATCCGAAAGTTAGCAAATTAGATTAGAGTAAAGACGATCAAACATCAATAGTCTTATCTCATGTACCGCGTAATGATTCTATGCTATCAAATAGTAATTAATGACAACCTGATAAAGTCGATAAACATCGTATTCATACACGACATTCGCAATCAACGTCACGAGTCAAAGGAATAGAAACTAACTCGTTAATATAAAATTTACAAAAAAAACGTAGATTTCCCGCAAAAAACAGTCAGCGTCGTAAACACTTCCCGAAAGCAATTGATCAAAAGAATATAGCTCGCTACGTGCCGTCAGGAAATAAGCCTATCACAACCAACCGCAATTGTTATAGAAACTCAAAACCAACCTTCAACGAAACGTTATGATTGTTCACTCTCGTATAATTACCAGCGTTCGTTGCGGTATAACGATATTCGAGACCTACATAATAGCGATCGTAAATTGCATACTCAGCACCAAAACCGAGACTTAGATTGACATACTTATCTCTGCTATTGAAACCATCTAACTTCTCAACAACTTCGTCGACATTAAAGCCAATAATTCCATATGGTGTCACGCTCGTGATGTTATCAACAAGAATTTTCGTTCCAGCTTTAAAATGCGTATAAAATAACTCCTTATAAGATTTGCTCACTCTCAACCCGGTATCACGATAAGGTTCGTCTTTATAATCACTATTAGTGCCAACTAATCTATGTGCCATCTCCAAACCAACGAACGGATGCACGTTCTCAAACAAACTATTAAAATAGAAATTGTAACCGGCTCCAACAAACAAAGAGTGATTCACTTTACCATAATTTTGTAAACTCCCACCAGAGATGTCTTTTATATTAGTAGACTGCAAATCATACATCCCGAACACCTTCATCCTGCCGTATACGTGTTCATTGAAAATATACGCCATAGCTCTTCCGCTATCTACGAGTATTACACCTACAAGAGAGGCGAAAAATATTTTTCTAGAAAACTTAACGACACGATTCATATAAAATAATAATTATAACACTACATTTTCAATAATTGATTGAAAATAGTGTAAATTTTATAATCAAGTTATTTTATTTTTATTTTTTAACTTTCAGTTGATTTAGTATTGATACTACAATAACATCACGAATAAGTGTTTACTCCTCCGTAAATCGATAATCTCGTTCGTTTCCTCAATCGTTTCTTGGCATACAATACTGTTCTTCGCACCAAAATCAGCACGACGCATTGTCTATTTACTTGACATTTATTTTACAATGACACACGTTACACATTGGTAATTAGGTTGAGCGTGTCGCTTATTCTGTCTATTTTTACGCGACCCATCGTCTAGTTGGTAGTTTTTGCTTTTTAGTATAACGTTATATGAATATATTAGAAACGGTAGCAGACATCCTTGGAAAGATAGTCTTTTTTAATGTTTTTTCGCTATTCAAAATCGATACAATAGTATTACCAATTACATTGGTAATACTATTGATAGGATATGTTATCCTAACTTTTAAGCTGAATTTCATTCAGTTCGCTCGCTTCAAGAATAGCATAAAATATTCATTCGGCAAGAAAGATGAAAAACAAAGCGACAATATATCTTCGTTGAAAACGCTGTTAGCCTCTGTTGCTGGATGCACGGGCGTTAATGCTGTATCCGGAATGGTGTTTATGGTGGCCGTCGGTGGTCCAGGAACTGTATTCTGGATGCCAATTCTCGCCTTTTTATGCATGGCATTTCGATTTAGCGAAGTGTATCTATCACACCACTATCGTTCT
>CALCWF010000055.1 GCA_937906355.1 uncultured Rickettsiales bacterium | reverse complement strand
ACAAACTAACTTCTCTTAAAGGATGTCCTGAGAAAGTTGGAGGTAATTTTGATTGTCATTATAACAACTTAACTTCTCTCGAATATTCTCCTAAGGAAGTTGGATGTGATTTTTGTTGTTATCATAACAAACTAACTTCTCTTAGAGGATGTCCTGAGAAAGTTGGAGGTGGTTTTGATTGTTATTATAACAACTTAACTTCTCTCGAATATTGTCCTAAGAAAGTTGAAGATAGTTTTGATTGTAGTTATAACAACTTAATATCTCTCGAATATTCTCCTAAGTATGTCGGAGGTAGTTTTTATTGTAGTCACAACAACTTAACATCTCTCGAAGGAAGTCCTGAGAAAGTTGGAGATAGTTTTAGTTGTATCTATAACGACTTAACTACTCTTAAAGGAAGTCCTGAGAAAGTTGGAGATAGTTTTTATTGTAGTTATAACAAACTAAAATCTCTCGAATATTCTCCTAAGGAAGTTGGAGGTAATTTTAGTTGTGGTAATAACAACTTAATATCTCTCGAAGGAAGTCCTAAGAAAGTTGGACGTGATTTTTATTGTAATAATAACGACTTAACTACTCTTAAAGGAAGTCCTAAGAAAGTTGGACTTAGTTTTTATTGTAGTTATAACAAACTAACTTCTCTCGAATATTCTCCTAAGTATGTCGGAGGTAATTTTTATTTGTAGTTATAACAACTTAACTTCTCTTAGAGGACGTCTTAAGAAAGTTGGAGGTGATTACTGATAGTGTAGTTTAATTTATTCTTTGTATGAATTTATACGTATTTAAATTTGATGGTAAGTTTTTTTTACAAAAAGACTATAAAGTCTCATGGGAAGGTAATGTTTTTCAATACGATAAAAACACGAATTCTTTCGAAGGAATACGCTGGATAGAGATTGGGTTGATAGCAAATTCGTGTGTCTCTAACTCTATGGATGTGATACGTTTCGAAGATTCAAGTTGCTACGAAGATTTGAAATTGAGAGAAGCGATTGAAAAACAAAAACAGTCAAATACCGATAAGGTGTTTTACGCGGAAGTTTCAAGAGGTTACGATCGTTTATTAAGCGAAGCAATGAATAACGCAATATGCGAAAATGAAACGTATCTAAGAATTGTCTTTTGCAAGACAGAGAGACAAAAGCTTGATACGTTAACTGATTTATATAAGGAACTGCACGATTTTATTGAGGAAGAAAAAAAATATGATTTTGACTATTTAATCAAAACACTCGCTATAAACACACTATTAAGGATATTAGAGAAAGGCGACGAATTTATACATAAGCTAAGATCCGTGCATAATTTTTTACAAAAAAATCTAAATTCTATCTGTTCTTTTAAAGATGGTTGTATGGCATTTAGTGCTGGTATGGAACTCTGCAAGTTAGCTACTCCAACTCTCGATAATATAAGTTTTTATAGGGTCAGGTTCACTGAGGCAATCGATAAATATCTCAATAATGGAAGAAAGAAGAATTAATGGTTTTATGATGTAAAAATATGGGTTATTGGTATCAAGAAAAACGTGAACCTCCTGTCCGATTTCATGGTAACAAGAGGTTTATCGATGAGATGATGTCTCTATTAGACGACTGGCTTAGCGACGAACTTTACGATGTGCCTGACGTCGGGATAATGACTGACGGCAATACTATGAAAGTAATACGCAACGGAGTAACGACAACGATTAAATTAATCACGGAAGAATACTTTTTGGGAGACGATGATGATTTTAAATTTACCTACGATTGCAAAGATAAGAACTTGAAAGAAATACTTGATCGTCTAACAAAAAGCATAACAAAACGTTTTTGGGAAGAAACTTATAAAAAGTATTTTTATACTCCGTTTGAAAACGACGGACACTTTGACGAATAATATGAATCACGACGAGTATAATTTACAGTGTTATTTGGTAGAAAGACTTCGAATAGTCGAGGCACAAAATAACGGTGAAATTGTGTTTTTCTCCGTTCCAAATCAAGAAGTTCGTGGAGGTGATGACATAACAAGAATCAAAGCTTATTCGAGATTAAAAAAAAGCGGGAATCTTGTTGGCGTAAGTGATTTAATAGTAGTCTTGCGAAACAACGTTTTTTTCGTGGAAATGAAAACTGACAAAGGACGTCAAAGCGAAAATCAACGGGCATTTCAAGATAAAGTAGAGAGATTAGGATATCAATATTTTTTACTACGAAATCAAGACAATTGCGATAGTTTTGTCGATTCAATAGTAAGACTTTTAAAAATCAGTGAAAAAAAAGATTGATTGTAAAAATACATATAGTAGTAAACAATTCTCTCAAAGAGAGATCTTTTTAGATTACCACACAAACTTTAAAACTTCTTGGGCGTCTCTAAAAAAGGCGTCCATGAATTTTTACGAAACTTATTTTTTCCTATCAGAGAGGATAGCTTGCGTGAGAGATGAGGCAATGCTACTATTATCTTGAATAGTGTGATTATTTTGGATTAAGTTTATCGTATGCTTATCGAGTAATATATCAGCTTTTGTTGAAGCGTGGATAGAATTAACGGCTTCAATTACTGTTCCAAAACTTTCAAGCAACGATGGCGAAAGTTTATCGTTGTTCTCGACTATTCGATTGATATACTTGCAAATATTATTTACTGTCGACAAACATTCAAGCGTTGTTTTAGTTAAGTTTTTACAAACTCCCTGGTCTTCGTATTCTTGTAGCATTTTAGCTTGATACAAACCATCAGAGCCTACTTTACGAACTGTGTCGATGATTTGATTTAATTTTTCTTGCTTTTCTTGCGTGATGTTATTAAGTTGATTTGCCACTACGTATTTTGCTACGATTTCTGCCTTATCTATATCGATATTCGCAACTGTTTCCACATTCTCCGTAGACGCACCTGCTTGTAATATACCATCATCGTTCACAATATCTTTATATTCTTCTAAAATTTCCGTGAAATTTTTAATAGTATATGTCGTGCCTTCGTCTTGGTTTATCTCGTCTAATATATTTATTAACTTTACTTGACGTTTTGTGTCGAGTTCTTTGATTTTATTTCTTTTATAATCTATAAGAAATAATAATAATTTGTCGCGTGGTTTTCTTATTTTTGCAGTCATAAGTAGCTTATTTACGTATAGTAAAAAAATATTTGTCAAATCTTATTATTTAGTTGACATTTATTTTTTAGTATTGTATAATACATTGTTATATATAAATGTATATCTCATAATAAGAACCTTTTTTTGTTTATATATAACCAAATAAACACTATAATTAAACTACCACAAGGCTCTTCGGAGCCTTGTGAGTTATCTTCTTACTAATACTTGAAACGTTGTTAAGCCTTCGTTTTCTTCTTGAAAAGAGAAAGTAGCAGAGTGGACGATTGATATTATATTTCCTGTAATAGAGCCGTTGAGAACTGATTTATTTTTTGCACTTATCGGATTAATGGTAACGTAAGAATTGATACTTAAATTTGGTAAAAATAAACAACTGCACTCGTAAACATAGCCGTTGATTTGCTTTATAAAGCATAAGCCGTTTTTCTCGTTGAGCGTGAAACTTTGCAAATTAACTATTGATTGTTCTGTTTGTCTTCTATCGAAAAAGTATAATGTTTTGTCGTCTGCGTAAATAGTCTCACTCGGGAACTGCTCCCGTAAAAAGCTATAAGGATTATCTATATATATATCGATATCGTTTTCAACAACGTTTTTATCTGTTGCGGAGTATGATTTCAACGCAAGCCCGTAGCGGGCGGCTATTTCGCGTTTTATCATTTGATTTGTGATAGGGCTTTCTGGTGTAGCATGTATTATTAATCTTATTCGCTTTGGTGTTAAATAGAAACTCGGGATTAATTTTATTTGCATTGCGTTTCCAGTCATAGCTTGATGCGGGATAGCCGTGCTTACTTGACCTTTAAATAAGAGTTGCATGCCTGTTTGTGATTGACATTTGATAGAACATAAAATAAATTTATTAGTATCAGTAAGATAAACTTCATCTATACATCTACACAATAACGCCATTTTGTGAAAATCTAAATTTTCTAATGATATACTGGCTTCGTAAAAGTTATATTCTATTGCTTTAATGGAAACAGACATTGTAGGTAAAACACTAATGCTACGACCTAATAAACTGGCAGTGCAATTCGTGGATTGTGGAGAAAATAATAACTTATTACGTGGATTTTTGTTAGCTACCATTGATTCGTAATCGTTATATATTTCAAATAGTAATTCATAATGACCCTCGCTAATCATTAGACAAATACTCTAAAACATTCTCCCATGAATCGCAATAAAGCGTCGCGTCACCTTTTTGGGCGTCGAAACTGTGATCCATTGATGGTTGCTGTCCTGATAGAGTTTTACAAAAAAAACAATGTGGAATTGTATTCATACGTGACGCAAATAATATCGGCGTTGCAGTCAACGCAACGTAACCAGTAGTAAAATCATCGAATTCGATTTTGATAAACCACGTTTGAAACGCTTCGACATATTTCATATGTATAACATAGTTAATGTTATCTTTACTATATCGAAAACTGCAATACGTATCTATTGGAACATTTATTTTAGTATATTCTTCAAACATATGTTAACTGATAATTGTAATTTATATTGTAACCAACTTCGTTATAATCAAGAAATAGGTCAGTTGCATTCACTTTAAAACCAAGAACTCGATTGTAAAGTTCTGGTACATCATCTTTCATGGCGTCATAGTTAAAGTTATACTTTAAAAGTGGAGTATTACTTATTACTATTTTGAATCCGATTAATTGAGGTAATAATTGTTGTATTGCAATTGTTCTGATTACATACTCTTTATAATAGTCTGCACTAAAATAAAAGAAAACTGTATTTATTGCATAATCAACGAATATTCCAAAATGTAAGAAGTTTTTAAAGCAATAGTAAAAATTATCATAATTGTCTGCTTTTATATTCCTTACAGCTTCTGCAAATTCGGCAATATTTATAAGTTCTTCTTCTGTAAGAGATGCGTTATAAGTTTGTTTTTTCACCTTAAAAAGATTATATATTATATATTCCAATATCTCCCCCTCTTGCGAACGCCAGCGTAACATATATTGATATCCACAAACGCGATAAATTTCGTTTAATTCGAATTTAAAATAATCAGTATTGGCATCTGTTAAGTATTGCGACGGCACAGTATCTAATACTGCATCAGTATAGGTAACACCTATTGTTTTGCTACGTGTGGCAATATTACATTGATTGTAAATGTCGGGAAAGTCTGTTTTATCCATTTTTAACTGCATTTATAATTATGTTGTCTGCCGACAATAAATACATATCTCGCAGATGTTCTGGGAACATAGTTTTTTTATCAATTTGTTCGCGTTGTGCTCCTATATATAGGTCGGTATGATAAATACGACTATCGGTTAATTCTTTAATTGATTCTATTACAATTCCGTCGAGCATTCCAACCGTCAAGTATAAATACGTATCTACGCCGTAACGATCATTAAATTTATCAATTATTAATTGTTTTAAATTTGAAACGTATACCTGTATATCAGTCATATCAACAGGTAAATGCAATACTAATTTACAATATAAAGGCATTGAAACAGCATAATCAAAATGAACTGTATAGCCGAATCCATTAAATGTTCGTGTCTCCTGTTCGTTACCGTATGTTTTTTTACCAAGACAAGTGGCAAACAAAACGTCAAAAATAGCTTTTTCCTCTCCACCATTGCAGACAATATATAAATAGTCTTCTGGTATCCCAAAACGCTCAAACAACTGATTTTCTGATGTCGAAAAATATGCTTTTGCACTCTTGCAACCACTATTTAATAATAATTTCACTACGTGTTGTAATATATTGGTTGGATTAATGATTGCAGTCGTTTTCGCTATACGTTCTCTTATCGAAT
>CALCWF010000054.1 GCA_937906355.1 uncultured Rickettsiales bacterium | reverse complement strand
ATAATTTGCAATGGAACAGTTTACGATATAAGTAGCAAGATGGAACTGACGGTATTCGAAGTTAGAAACGAAAAAGTCAAAAAGAGATGGAGCAAAAAGCTTTTGTCTCAAAAAGAGAGAACAAACATACTAACGGCAAATGCACGATTAGATGACGACGTTCTGTATGTATCAACGAGTAATGGGTATGTGGTCGCATTCAGCGTCTCTAAGAGAGAGATAGTCTGGAAAAAGCACTATATGACGATATTCGCGGCTTCTCCTACGATCTATAATGACAATATTTATCTTATATCTGCTGATGATAGTATTTATGCGATAGATAAAAAGACAGGCGAAGTACGATGGAAGATTGAGAATAAGAGTGAGAGCGTGATGACGTCTTTTCAGATACCACCAGTTGTTATTCATGCTAATAAAGCTATCGCAGGATTATCGAGCGGAGGCGTCGTGGTCGTAGACGCGAAGAGCGGTAAGGTTCTGTGGAAGAACAAGATATCGGTGGCAGAGACGATGAGTGGTGCCGATGTTACGGACATAGATTTTCCTCCGATCGTTGTTGACGGAATTCTCGTAGCTGGTGGACGTAGAACCGGTGTAATGGGCTTCGACTTTAGCACCGGACGACCACTATGGAGGATACCAACCGGTCTAAATAGTTATATGTTATACAACAAGGATGGTTTTGGCTTTTTCGTTAGCGATAGAAACGATAATATCTGTTTTTCTATTCGCAGTGGATCGATCAGGTGGATAAAGAAAGGTTCTTCTAATATTAGAATATCGAAAGTTCCTAGCTATTTGAATAACGGTAAAGTTGAAAATATAACGTATTTAAATCGCTACTTCGATAGCTATTAAATCAACTACTTTCGGACGTAGCATGGCGTAGCGATTATTGAATCAACGTAATAAATCAACTTGCAAATAAAAAAGACTTTTTTACAAGTCGTGCGATGACTGGTAAATCAATTTTGGATTTTGTAGAAGTAATTAAATCGAACATAAAGGATTTCGATATGGAGCCAGATGTAGAGGAGTATGGCTTCGTTGTTTCTATTTACGATGGTGTCGCTAAGGTTTACGGTCTTAACAATGTGTGCGTCGGTGAACTCGTTAAGTTCGACGGTGGTGACGTTGGGATGGCACTAAATTTAAATGCCGATTCTGTGGATGTCGTTCTTTTTGCCGGCGACGATAGAGTAGGCGAGGGAATGAAGGTAACGAGAGCAGGTAAGAGCGTCAGTGTTCCGGTTGGGAAGGAACTTATTGGACGTGTCGTTGATGCTATTGGTAATCCTATTGACGGTAAGGGCGATATAAAGACTAAGAATTATAACATGGTCGAGCGTATGGCTCCCGGAATATTAGAGAGGAAGTCGGTGCATGAGCCGTTGCAAACGGGAATTAAAGCAATAGATGGTCTTATTCCGATAGGAAGAGGACAACGTGAGCTTATAATCGGCGATAGGCAAACAGGTAAAACGGCGATTGCCGTTGATGCTATGATAAATCAGGCTAATGCGAATGAGTATTGCGATGAAAAAGACAAGATGTATTCGATATACGTGGCGATAGGGCAGAAACAGTCAACCGTTGCATCACTGGTGAAAAATCTTGAGGAGAGAGGTGCGTTGAAGTATTCTATCATAGTCGTCGCATCTGCGTCAGATCCAGCTCCATTGCAATATCTGGCTCCATATGCAGGTTGTGCAATTGGTGAGTATTTTAGAGATAATGGTATGCACGCAATTGTCATTTATGATGATCTCAGTAAACATGCCGTAGCTTATCGTCAAATGTCGTTGTTATTACGTAGACCACCGGCAAGAGAGGCGTATCCGGGCGATGTATTCTACTTGCATTCGAGATTGCTAGAAAGAGCAGCGAAGATGAGCGACAAGAAGGGTGCTGGTTCCCTTACCGCGTTACCAATTGTCGAGACACAAGCGGGCGATATTTCAGCATATATTCCAACGAATGTTATTTCTATAACAGACGGACAGATATTCTTGGAGAGTGAGTTATTTTATAGCGGTTTCAGACCTGCTATCAATGTCGGCTTATCTGTATCTCGTGTAGGTTCTGCCGCTCAGACGAAGGCTGTTAAGAAGGCTTCTGGTAGTATTAAAACGGAGTTGTCTCAATATCGTGAACTCGAGGCGTTTTCTAAGTTCGGATCAGACTTAGACGAGGCTACATTAGCGACACTCGATAAGGGAAGAAAGACGTCTATTATTTTAACACAAGATCAATTCAAACCATATTCTATGGCGGAAGAGGCTGTGATTTTTTACATTGTATCAAGAGGATTTTTGAAAGACATTCCTGTGAAGTATATCAAGGAGTTCGAGAATGATTTCGTTGAAAATCTTCACGAATTTAATAGTGAGCTACTTAAGATGATAAATACTGAGAAAGCTATAAACGAGACGATCGAGAAGAAAATAGTCGAGGTCGTTGAAAGCTTCTCTTCGGAGTTTTTGAAAAAGATAGGCGAAGATAATAACAAAGAATAAAAACATAAAACTATCATCAAAAATAACAAGTGAAGAAGTATATATTGAAGGTGATTATAATAGATTAAAACAGGTATTCTTAAATTTAATAAAAAATAGCATTGAATCAATTTCAAAAAAAGGTGAAATAAATATCACAACTCATAGTTTAAAAAATACATATTATATTGAAATAACTGATAACGGTTGCGGTATGGATGAATATACATTGTCAAAGATTAATGAATTATTTTTTACGACAAAACCAAAAGGAAGTGGCCTAGGAGTAGGATTATCTACGGAAATAATAAAAGCCCACAATGGAGAAGTAAATTATATATCAAAAGTTGGAAAAGGAACTAAAGTAGTTGTAAAAATTCCAATAATGATGTTATAATTAAACAGGTGGTAGTATGCAAGTACACGATATATTTTTAGATATGTTACCGAAAATTGATCTTCATGGATTTGATATAGAAAGTGCTAGAGTAAAAACAAATGATTTTATTGAAGAAGCATTTATCATGGAATATATAAAAGTTGTTATAATTCACGGGATTGGAACTGGAAAGGTAAAAAATACTGTTCATGAAACGTTAGCTCAAAATAAAAAAGTAAAATCATATAAATTGGACAGCCTAAACATAGGATGTACAGTTGTCGAACTAAAAAGTAAGGATGATGATAAAAAATGATAATGAAATTAGGAATAGATAAAGCAAGAGAAACAATGAATAAAAACTATGGTGGACCATTTGGTGCAGTTATAGTAAAAGATGGAGAAGTTATATCAGTATCATCAAACACAGTATTAAAAGATAATGATCCAACAGCACATGCTGAAATAAATGCAATAAGAGAAGCTGGGAAAAAATTAGAAACGTATGATTTGTCGAATTGTATACTTTATGCAACAGGTTATCCATGTCCAATGTGCTTAAGCGCTATCATATGGGCAAATATAAAAGAAGTATATTATGGAACAAATTTAGAAGATGCAAAAGAAATAGGATTTAGAGATGACTTTATATATGAATTTATAAAGAATAATAATGTTGGTAAAATACTAAATCTTAGCAAACTTGATAGAGAAGAATGTTTAAAACTATTTGATGAATACAAAAAAAGTGGTAAAACAGTCTACTAAACAATAAAAAAATTAATATTTTCAAAAAAAAACAAAAAATAAACAAAAAACATATCGATTACTCTATAAATTTATGGTATTATTAATACCGCAATGGACCCT
>CALCWF010000053.1 GCA_937906355.1 uncultured Rickettsiales bacterium | reverse complement strand
AAAATGCACATTGCTTTTAAGGAATCAAGCGAAACGGAATATTGACTTTTACTATTATATAAATGCAATTATATAAGTAAAGTACAATATGAAGATTTGCATAAAGATTATGATGAGATTATAAGAATTTTATGTTCTATAACTAAGACTAAGCACAATAAAAAGAATTACTAATTACTCATTTCTAATTATTAATTATATCATTTGCTTTTATTACCCTTAAGTGTGTAAAATTGGGGATATAGGTCGTTTAACCCTAATTTCAAAATAAGAGAATTTTTATGAAACGTTTATGATTCATTATACTTACTTATTAAATTCTATTCCCCAATTTTAAAAATTTATTGATTTTGGGGAATAGTTTTTGTAGAATATTTACAACTAACTAAAAAGGAGCTTAAATGAAACTGATTAAAAGAAAAGACTACTTAGAAGAAATCACAGATGTAATTAACACACCTGACATTAAAATCGTAACTGGTGTGAGACGTTCTGGAAAATCAAAATTACTAGAAGAAATAATTAAATATATAAAAACAACAGACAAGAATGCCAACATAATTCATATTAATTTTAATCTAACGAAAGATGAAGATCTTCAAGACTATCATAAGCTGGAAGATACAATAGAGTCGAAATTTCACAATAACGTTAATAACTATATATTTATTGACGAAGTACAAATGTGTAAAGATTTTGAGAAAGCAATAAATAGTCTTCATGCAAAAGAAAAATTTGACATATACATATCTGGTTCTAATGCATTTTTACAAAGTAGTGATTTAGCTACTCTATTCGTTGGCCGCGCTTACGAAATTCACGTATTTCCTTTTTCGTTTAATGAATACTCAACATATTTTCCAAATGAAAATAACTATCAGAATCTTACAAATTATATGACTGATGGAGGAATGTCTGGATCTTATTTGTATAAAAACAAATCTAGAAAAATGAAATATTTAAATGAGGAAGTTTTGAATGCTTTAATTATTCGTGATATTGTAAACAAATACAGAATAAGAAACGAACAATTATTAAATCTATTAGTTGACTATTTAATGGACAACATCGGCAATCTGACCTCACTACGCAAAATACAAAATACACTTGCATCAAACGGAATAAAAGCTGACCATAAAACAATTGGGAAATATATCGACTACTTATGTAAAGCTTTTGCTTTTTATAAAGTCAGAAGATATGACATTAGAGGAAAAAAATATTTAAACAAAGAAGAGAAGTATTATAAGCAATGTCTATTACTAACTGCGTATTGTTATATTAACACTGTAATATTGCCCTTTCGAGTTCTAGCTCGTTGTTCCACTTTTTTTCGCATATCATATTATACGTATTAAGCGTCGAACAGGCATAGAATGTGCGTGCAATTACGCTAACAATTCTACGTATATTTTTGATAGATTTTGCCGAACTTGCGTTTTTTAGCTCACACATCATTACAAGACGCATGAATAGATAGTAGAATCCTAAGACGACAATCATTTCGCGTTGAGTTTCGAAGTATGAACACGTCGGGAATAGCTGTCTATTTAGTTCCGCCTTCATTACGTTGCGTAGTTGATAGTCTACTATTTCTTCGATTTCGTCTACCCATCTGCAACGAACTATCTCGTATTTTTCGATAGACTCTGTCATACTTGCCGCGCTTAGCTTTGCGTCTTTATTGTCTAAACCGAGACATTTTCTTATATTAGTAAACATTATTGTCAGATCTGGTAGATTATTACGTCTTTCTTGAATATATTCCATTGTTTCTAGTATTTTATACTGATAAGTAGCCGATATGTAGTTTATATCGAATTCTTCTAACTCGGACTTTGCGTTCTCTAGGTCTTTGTCGAAGTGTTTTATTATATCGCTAGTTTTTTGTTCTTTGTTATTGAACGCCATTTTTACTAATAGAGTCATTGACTCGTCGATGGTTAGTTCCTCGTCGTCTAATATCGATATATATTTGTAATATAGATTCTTTGCTACTTCGAAGTCTCCGTTTGTTCTTTCTGAATAATTCACCATATCGTTTTTTGTGTATTTTCTTTCGTATTCCGTAATTTCCCAATCTTCTTTGCTTGCATTCAGAACACATTTAGTGACAGCAGGGCATGCCATTGTAGCACTTGAAAATACGCTATCGCCAATTTTTTTTGTATGTGTGCGGAAAGTAAGAACATAAATTTGGTATCATGTCCTCGCCGTGTTCGAGCTGAACTTTACACTTTCCGTCAACGTTTGCTATGCATCTAAGTGAAAAAGTGGAGTTATAGCATATACGATCTTTTTCGCTCATTGAGTTGATAAAATTTTCGATGGAATTGATATTTAAAGCATTGCTTGCATCATCCTTATGATCGTCGGTATTGTTATCAACTGCGTCTTTATTGTTATTATTCACGATGTCCGCATCTTCTTTTAAATCTCCGTTGTTTTCGTTTGTATCGTCTTTATTTTCTTCGATGTCTTTTTTTCTCATTATCTTCACGATTGTTGATTGTGTTTTTGGTAACGATACTGTTATACTCTTCTCTCTTTTCATTGAGTAGGTGGCTTCACCGTTTTCATTGTTTTCTGTATTCAAGAAACGCATCAGTTGGGGTGCTTTTTCTTTCCATTTTTCTACGTCTTCTTTAGAGACCGCTATCCTCCATCCCGCACAACAGGATAGTTCACAGTCTTGAATCAGACATTTATATTTTTGTATACATTTTGATTCGCTTACCTTCATCTAAGAAGAAGCGGTAGATTAACAAAGATTAAAGTCAAAGACTAATGCGAATCTGTTATATAACTAGTAATAAAAGAGCTTTCTAAAAAAAATATTGATAATTAAATTATCGCTCTCTTCTTCTTGGAAGAGATTTTGCGGGTCTTTAGCTCAGTTGGTTAGAGCAGTTCGCTCATAACGAATTGGTCGTAGGTTCAAGTCCTACAAGACCCACCATTTATATATGGTGGACGTTAATCGAATGGGTGATTCGTACTTTATGCGATATATTTGTTGTAGTGTGGAGACCATACATGCGTTCAAAATTGCTTGCAATTTATCAATAAAAACTCTCAAACTCGTCGAGTTGTTCGATAGTATACCGTAGATATGAACGTATTTAGATGTATTGAACATATCTATCTACGTAAAAACAACAACGTGAATGTATGTAGAAAGAGTTTAGGCGAGAGACAATGATATGTCGAGTATAGTGAATAATAAACGTAAAACGTTGTCTGTTGTTTTTTGTGGAGCTCCTAACGTAGGAAAGTCGACGCTATTAAATAGACTACTTGGATGTAAATTGGCTATCTGTTCTCCTAAGCCACAAACTACGAGGTTCAATATGAAGGGCGTAATAACAAAGGATAAAACGCAGATTGTTGTAATTGACACACCTGGGCTTTTCAAGCCGAGAGCGAGTCAGTTAGAAAAACAAATAGTAAAAGAGGCGTGGCGTGGACTATGTGGTGCAGATTTGATATGTTTAATGATTGACGCTAAGATAGGACTAAATCGTTTAGCGACGGAGACTCTGAGAAAAATAAGTGTGAATAAAATTCCGATAGTTTGCATTATAAATAAGTCGGATACCATAAAAATGGACGATAAAATTCTGCTAGCCGAAAAATTGTGGGCAACCGATTTCTTTGTTGATATATTTTCTTTATCAGCTTTGACTGGGAAAGGATGCGAAGAATTGCTTAATTTTCTCTTCCAAAAGGCACGTGTAGGAGACTGGACGTTCGATGAGGATGACATAACTGATAAAAAGAGTGATTTTATTACATCGGAGTTTGTTAGAGAGCAGTTGTTTATAACGTTACAGAAAGAGTTGCCTTATATGAGCATATGCGAGACGGAGAGTTTTGAGGAGAACGACAGTGAGATATTGGCGTCGGTAGTTATCATAATCAAAAAACAGAACCATAAGAAGATTATATTAGGTAAGAACGGGGATAATTTGAGACGCATAATTCGCGTTGCGTCTATCAATTTGGAAAAATTGTTCGGTAAAAGAGTGCGATTGAAGTTATTTGTAAAATACGACAAAAAAGAAAAGTGAGAAAAAAATAAAGAATCTTAGAAAATTAGAAAATCTAATTTTTGAATTCTTGACATTTAAATAGTCTAGATTAGTCAGTGATCGACATTGCGAATAAATTATATGTTTAGATTAACTTCTGATGTGCTGTCTATAATTGACGCCATATCTTCCGAAAAGAATATAACGAAGAGTTCTGTCATGTCTGCTATAGAGCAGGCGTTCGCCGATATAGTGCGTAATTATTATGACGATAACGGTAATATTGTTGTGAAGGTAAATGCGAAGAGCGGAGATGTTGAGTTT
>CALCWF010000052.1 GCA_937906355.1 uncultured Rickettsiales bacterium | reverse complement strand
GACGTTAGTCCGTCAACGTCGTAATCTCCAAATACGCATATATTCTCTTTATTCGAGATGGCTTGCAATACTCTATCGACAGCTTTATCAGTGTCTCTTAGTATGCCGACATGTGGTAGCAGATTTTTTAGTTTCGGTTGTAAGAAAAAATCTCTATCTTCATATTTCACGTCCCTTGAAGCTAGTAATTCAGCTAAAAAAGTATTCTCTCTTTCTTCTATGTATTTCGCATATATTGCATCGTTAATTTCTCTTTTAACGATATTGAAACCGTTGATTGAGCGTAGTTTTTTTTGTCGCTTTTCTGCTTTTTGTTCTGCTTTTTGTTCTTTTATCTCCTTTTTATTCATATCTCTTTTTCATCTATAAACCTCATTTTTCTTTTGTTCGTCATTGGATAATCGAAGCTCTTTTCTTGTTGTCAACTTGACCTATTTTTAAAATGATGTTTTAAATCGATATTCGAGTTGGGGGTGGGTGGGCGGGGAAATATCTAAAATAGACAACGTTTTGTGTTAATATATCTATTTTGTATTAGTCTATTTTGTATCAGTTATCGATTAATCACTAAAACGATGTCGATAATTAGATTACTGCAAAAAAGTGTCGAATGTAAAAAAACACTTTGACGTTTTATACTAAAATACACTAAAATACACTTTTAGATTTCTTTTGATTTAGATATACAAAAAGCTGTTGGAATGCGATTATTTTAGTCTATAATAGAATTACTTTTGGTCGTTTTTTTGAAGGTCTTATGAGAAAAATTGGTTTTTTAGTTTGTATAATTGCAATTACGATGCTTGCCGTGTGTACTAGTATAGGTAAAACAAGTCTTAAGAGTAAGTCCGATAGACTCGACAGTGAATTGAGAATAGTTGACGACGGCTCCAGCGAGTCAGGTAGCGTAGTAGTCGATGCGAACGATAAACCTAATGAGATTGGCGACGAGACCGATAATCCAGCTAACAAGGTAGATGCAACTAATGAGGGTTTCAGCGAGTCAAGTAGTGTAGTAGTCGATGCAAACGATAAACCTAATGAGATTGGCGGGGAAACCAATGGTTCCGCTAACAAGATAGGTGTAATTGGTGATGAAAATTCTGGTAAGTCTATCAGTAAGCCAAGTAAAGTTGACGACAGTTCTAAAGCACCGGGCGGTAAGTCGACCAGAGTTAGCAACGATCTTAATAAACGCAGTAATAAACCTGGCAAATCTAGCGACAAAATTTCTAAGTCTGGCGGTAAACCTAATACACTTGGCAATAGGTCGGGTGGTAACAATTCGGCAAGTTTTAGTAGTAAGTTCCGCAATCGTGTAAAAATTGGGTTCGGTGCTTCGTGGCAATCGTCCACAGTTGACGGTATTGATACCGAATGGTGGGGCGTTGATGATTTCGTTGGTACAAAAAAGAATAATGTCGCCATAGACATAAATATTGGCGATAATATCTATTATAAACTGAATGACGTAGTACATCCTTTTGTCGGATTAGAATTAAAGGTCAGAATTCCGGTTACAAGTGATAAATTTTATATGTCTGGCGATGGAATGCATGGATTTGGATACAAAGAATTATTTGTATCAAGTTTGAATATTGGTGCCAAGATAAATGTAACCAATAATTTTTCCATTGCTCCATATGGACTTGTTGGAGTTTTCGCTCATAGAATAAGAGATTATGACTACGAATATAATGATGATATTTGGTCGGATACGAATATTGCTTTTACCGCTGGTGGTGGCATTGAGTTAATTATGTTAGATAGATGCTCTATTGGTTTAGAGTATAGATATAGCAAAGGTGAATTTAAACATATTTTTAAAGGCACAAATGCCGTTAATCACACGGTAGCGACGAAGTTCAGTGTGTATTTCTTCTAGTATTAGTAAATTTGATATTTACAAATTAGTATTAACAAATTAGTATTGGCAAAGCAAATAGACTATTGAATCTAATTTCCAATAATCAGATGCCTTGATAGTATATTAATAGATTTATCTTGTAGATTTATAAATCTATAAACGATAATCTTGCAAATAAATTTTGCAATCTAACATAGATGTTGCCTCTCTCATAGAGTGGCGAACATCTACTGTTCAATGAGTTTTATGTTCCATCCACGAATTATAGATACATTTAAAGAAGGCTATTCCTTTGAGTTTTTTCGTAAGGATATATTTTCCGGTTTAACGGTAGCTATTGTAGCTATTCCATTATCGATTGCTTTTGCCATTGCCTCTGGTGCGACGCCGATTGTCGGTATTTTCACGGCAATAATCGGTGGTCTCATAACATCGACCTTCGGTGGTAGTAAGTATAATATAAGTGGTCCGGCTGGTGCTTTTGTCGGAATAATTTCTGGAATAATAGCACATTACGGCTACACAAAAATGCTGATTTCTACGTTTATAGCAGGGATGATACTTATGATGATTGGAACGTTTAAGCTAGGGAGATTCGTTAAGTATATTCCTAACTGCGTAGTGATTGGTTTTAGTCTCGGTCTAGGACTAGATATTTTATCAGGACAACTTTTTGACTTTTTCGGTCTTTCTGTGCACGGCGGTGAGAACTTTTTTTCAAAGATTACTTTATGCTACAATCATATTCAGGAGATCAATATGAATAGCGTTATACTTGGTGTTTCGAGCGTCGTGATAATTCTCCTCGTGAGAAAAATAAATTCGTCTCTACCGGCTTTCTTGATTGCAATCATAATCAATACTTTATTTGCGTACGTCTTAAATCTTAATGCGGAGACTATCAATAGTAAGTTTGGCATAATGCATCTCGATCTGCCCTATTTTAGAGAGAACGTGCTTGACGAAGTCGAACATCCGTTGCATTTATATCAGTATCTTGGTATATCTGCTAGTATAGCTGTCCTAGCGGGAGTCGAGGCACTATTAGCTGCCACAATAGCCGACAAGATGACGAATAGCTATCATAGACCTAATACTGAACTTTTTTCTCTTGGCGTTGCAAATTGCACGTCTGCCTTGTTCGGTGGTCTTCCGATAGCCGGAACAACAGCACGCACGATAGTGAACGTCAAATCTGGTGCAAAGAGTCCGTTCGCTGGTATATTTCATGCACTATTTTTGATAGTTTTGATGGTGATTTTCGCGAAGTTGATCAGTTGTGTAAACATGGCAACAATTGCAGGAATTCTATTTGTAGTGTCGGTAGATATGATGTCTATAAAGAAGATAGTTAATTTACTCAAAAGCGGTAGGAGACTCGACAATGTAATGATATTCTTTACGGCACTATGTGTGCTATATTTGGGTATAGTCGTGGCAATATTCGTAGGAAGTTTCCTATACATGTTTCTAAATAAGAAAGTTAAGTTAGACTGATTTTTAATATATTGTTTCGATAGAAGAAGATAAAATCAATCAAGAATCAGTAAAGTAATAGAAAACAAAGTAATAAAAAGCGGATAAAAAAGAAGCAATAAAATAGTCAATACAGCGAAGAAAAAAAGATATGATAAAAAAACAAGCAAATAAGTTTTTATATTGTATAATTAATTCGAATTATTATTGATATGTCGGAGTTGAATCTAGATAACGCACATTTATCTCAAAATGATGACGGACGTAAATTAACAAAAAACTACACGGATGGAGTGATGACGATCACGCCGGACAGGAAGATAGTCATAAAGGATACGGGAGGCACGATGTGTGCTGTTTACTATGCTGATGGAACAATATATCACGGAGAGGTTGATGATAATTATTGCCCCAAGACAACAATAAGTCTACCTAATCCCGATAATTACCGTTATTACCCTTCTTTGTTCTCACCGGGCGGAGATATTAGAATTGGTAAAATTGATAGTATTAGTTTTTCGGATACAGCAGATGGTGTTTTTCGATATACGAAAGATGGTGTTTTCAAAGAAAAAAAGGTTAATAACAATGAATTTGAAGGTATAGGATTTGAAAAAATGATTAATGTAATGGGTAGGTCTTATGAATATTATTTTTCAATATATAGAACTTTTAAAAAAGAATTACTGAAAAAACGCGATCAAGTACTTAAAAATTACGATAATATAGACTTCATTAAAAGACAGAACGAAATAAACAATAAAATAGGTGAGATAGATGAAGGCGTAAGAGCGGAAGAAAATTTTATTCAGCATTATCATAAATTTGTTGGAGAGACGCTACATTTTGATAGAAATTGTTGTAATATTGCCGATGCGATGTCATTCGTAATGAATCCAGTTTTAAAATATCTTTTAAGAAAAAGTGGTATTAGACCAAAAATAAGTCTTAAAGTAAAGGATGGAAACGGAAAAGAGCACTATGAATACTTCGAAATTCCAGAAAATCCTAGTGATCCGGATCCAACTAATGGCATGTTGACTATACTATCTGCATGCGTAAATACTCTAAAAGCTTTCTGGAAAGAGGCGGACGCGATAGTTGCAGAAGAGACCGGTATAAACGGAAAACAATTCGCCGATTATAGAGATCCAACAAAAGCGAGAAAACGAGACAAGCAAGGACATTACAAGAACAAGCTAATCAATTATTTAGCTCTACTGCAATATTACTCTTCCGCCCTTGACGAGAGATACTCATTCGGTCAAATCGGAACGAATCACCAACAACTTAATAGATATTTAATGCAAGCTTTTGGTCTATCGGTAGATACAAAAACTTTACAGCGAAATGAGATTGAGGCTTTTCTGAGAGATTCTAGTAAAAAAGATTCAAGTTTTATATTCAATTATCATTTCAATATACCGTATCCTACCAGAAATGAGGCTGGCAATCGTAGAAAATATTTAGCCGGACATAGTGTCTATGTTTATAGGAAAGATGATACGTTCTATGTCTACGATCCATACAATACTAGTTACGGGGTGTCAGACGGCGGTTTGAAAAAACCAATCGCAGGTTTTCTCGGTTCAAAGGTTGTCGGCAAAGAGCAGAGTTGGGTTCAGGGCTTTACGCGACAAGATTTTATGGAGAAGTATGCCAACGAAATTCTGGATCCACAGTTAAGTGTAATCGAATTTTCTAACAAAGTATCGGTGGCACATTTCGACGGTGGTTGCGAAGTAAAAAAAATTAAGAAAGATTCTTTAAAAATTCCGTTAAATAAAAACTTAATGCAGAATAATAATAATAGACCTGGCGGTGATCATGCTAATATAGCGGAAAAGTATAAAGATATAATAAATTGGGATATTGTTCCTGAAAATTGTATACCTAAAATAATTATTGGTGCAGACGGTAGTTTGCTCAATAAGTTATTTAAACACTTGTTTAAAAATAAAGATAAGAGTAAAAACGATAAAGCTACTTTGTTAGAGATATGCGAAGCAGAAACATTCCTTTTTTGTAATTCGGATAGTGCAATTTCTAAAAAAAAAACATTATTTAAAGATAATCCAGAGGCGTTTTTTCATATTTGCAAAACAGAACCTGTTAAAGTGAGTTGTGTCAACGATATTATGGGCAATACTTTCGCTAAACTAGTAAATAATGAGCCAATCGACGATTTAGATAAAAAATGTTATGAATTATTCACTGAACAAATCTGGAAAGAAAAGATATCGATCGTGACAATTGGTGAATACTGCATGTTTTTCAGCATGGAAGAATATGAAAATGCAACCGAAGAAGAGAAAAAGGTTGTCAATGAGAGAAATAAGAATAAATTGAGAGAGATGCTTGCACTGCATAGGAAAAATCCTGAATCTACAATAGATAGTATTTATTCTTTTACAAATGGTAATGGAGGGTATGCACAATCTTTCCCCTTAGAATGTGAAAATATAGTAAGTATTTACAATAGCAACATTGGCACCAATACTAGTAATACATTGGTTAAGATTGGCAAAAATAACGCGAGGCTTGCAAACTTAGTGATAGATGTTGTAAAAGAAGATGAGTTCAAGGATATTTTAGTAAAACATAATGATAAAATAGATGTTTTAGTTGTGTGTGCATGCTATGGCTCCACAAACGCCACGACTATTCTTAATGGAATTTCTGGCAGAAAAGATATCGAACAATTAAATGTAATGTTTTATGATGATTCGGTTCCTGGTCACCTAGCAAGAGTTGCGAACATTTTTAATACTCGTGTTGATAAAGATAAAATCGTTAGCTCCCTTAGCGAAGTAAAAAACAAAGGAAATATAAACTTATTTGTTAACGAGCGCGAAGACAATGTTCATTCAGCGGCAGCTTCAAGACACATTGTCGGAGAAGCAAAAAAGATGGGTTTCGGTGGAGCCAGAGGTAAAGATAATTCTTTCGATCCGGTAAGTAAGACGTTTGAATATAAACAGCCATTTACCAGAGGTGGCATTCGACGTTTTGGAGACTATGACGATTTTGTCGTCGAGTTTGATGAAAAAGGCGAATTGATTTTTGCTGGCTATAAAAAAAGAGTTGACAATGTAACCGTGATCGATAAAACAAAACCGTTTTTCAAGAGAAAAGTAGTAAAACGGTCGGCTGATGTTATGACGAAATTTGATGTTGTTTTTGACGGTAAAAATATCTGTTATCGTAAACTGGGTGAATCCGAAATAAGCATCGTAGAAAGACAAAAGATTATAGGCGACAATTTTTCTTCTATTTTAAAAGCCATCATCGACGGTACGGAAGGTGCTATAGGTGATGGAAAAGATTTTTCATTTTCTAAAGATGGTAGTATTTCGTGTACATCTTATGGCGAGAAAATAAGTGTGCAACGATATGAAGGAGTTAAAGATAACGTCTTAAAGTTTACAGATGAACGTAAATCTTGCTCCTTTTTACTAAAAGGAGATATAAATAAGGAGATAGACAAAGTAGAAGTTGTTGACAATTTTTATAAAATTGCCGATAATGGCAACGTCATTGAAACTGGTAAATTACCTCCAGAAAAAGTAAACACGTATCTAGAGAATTACAAAGAATGTGTGAAAAAGAACCGGAATGCTTTGAAGTTTTACGACAGACTTAAAAAAACCACTTTCGATAGTCTCCAAAAAGATCCAAAGAGTATAAGTTGGCTATACGACTATTTACATAACAAAAAGATTGGTGTAATCCTTGACTGGGTTCCTGCACACTT
>CALCWF010000051.1 GCA_937906355.1 uncultured Rickettsiales bacterium | reverse complement strand
CTTGCTCTCTTCGCTCTTTTCACTATTTTCACTCTCGCTCTCTTCACTCCTCTCTTCGTCCTCTTGTTTATTTTTTTCATCAAATGAAATACTCTTTTTTATACTCATGTCGCATGAAGATGCGGAACCTATCATCTCCAAAAATAGCGACATAACATCGTTTTCACTTTCGCTGGTGTCTATTTGTTGTATTGATACCTTCCTATATCTCGCCTCTTCACCCTCGACGGAACTATTTTCGACATTTTCTTCTTCTTCTTCGTTTTCTTTATCCCCTGCTTCGTCTTTTATATATAATTTCGTGAAAGCTTTGATATCTCTATTTGTCCTCTTTTCCAATTCCTTAATCAAATCAACCGTTTCTTCGTCTTTTCTATTGTTTGTAAGTTGTAAATTTTTCTTTGGCACAACAACTAATTCCTTGTATTTATCTTCCATATTCGCACGAATCTTTTGTCTAAACTTTTCTATCATGCCATCATTAGCCTTTTTCTTTTCATCGACGCAAAACACACCACATGAAATGATATTGTCATACAGACCATCTGCGGATGTTTTTATTTTACTAACGAGTTTCTGTTTAATTTCTTCCACTTTTTTTCCTTCTGTTCCTTCCTTTTCTTCTTTTTTTTCTGCTTCTTCTACTTTACTATATTCTTGTAAAAAATAATCATACGCCTTATCTTTGAAATCAATTATCTTCAAAAAAACATTTCTCTTAATTTTCGACTTTTCATCTTTTGACAAATCTCTCTCACTTAGCAACTCACCGAGCAATAATTCCGACTTCGTAACAACTTCATGTATCGTCTTCGTCCAAAGTTCTTTCTTCGAAATTTTTGCTATTTCCGCTATCGTTCTAACACCACAAATATTGTCTATAAATTTTCTTTTCATTTCATCTGTTAGATTAATTGATGACAAGGCGCTGGTAAATTGCCGTTCTGGCGAACGACAAATACTCATAATATTGTGAAATAGTTGTCTCAATGAAAAATCTGATCTATATCCACAAATCTCATCGTCTCTAGCTTCAATTGCAAATAGTATATTACCATTTTGACCGTTACGACCGTTTCTACCGATGTTTTGATTAAACGATTCTATCGTAGATAGATTTGTGATTATATTATTTATCTTCCCGCTAAAATCGACACCACGACCGAACTCCTCAGACGCGAACACGAAAGTATTTTTGTCATACGATAAAGATCTAATATATTCATTACTCTTATAGCCATCGGAAGTCGTCAACTGAACGACCTTTGGTACTCTAAAATCTTCGTTCTTACTTTTAATAAAATCTAGTGCTCTGGATAGTAAATCAGCTTTCTCTCTAACGACATCCGGCGTCCCGCAAATATTTAAACAATACGCGTCGTCGGTGTATACTGGGATGGTATCTATTTTTTCTACGGCTTTTTCAAATAGTCTTTTTATTTTATCATTACCGACATCTTCACATTCTGATAAAATTGTTTTTATTTTTTCTTTTAGTGTCTTACTTTTATCGTCCTCATTCTTACACTTTTCAAATACAGACTTGTTATTATTTATCACAATAGACATTGCAACGGCCTGCACAAGACGAACGGCATCCGCGTAATTATCGTTCATTGACGATACATTAGCGTATTGTTTTGTTAAATTCTTACAGAAAGTACTCGTCAACGGAGTAACTGTATATTTCTTATCGCCAGTCAAAACTTTAAGACGTTCCTTGCTACCGGCCGTTCCGGTGTAACCGGAATTATAATGCGAATAAAAATCCAAATGAAAATTATATCCATCGTCAATCGCACGAGAATAAACTTCCATTCCTTCAAAATTAAATCCCTTCGTCTTCTTCAAAATACATTGCAACATCAATCCTACATTATCGCTGTATTGATTTCCATTGTAATCCAGCTCACTATTTCTCAAAATCTGATAATTATGACACTCGATACCATACTTGTTTTTGTAAGAATTTATCACATAATCCTTATTCTCTTTCAGCCTACTAGCTTTGATTAAATCAATAACATACTTCTTGATTTCGTCCTTAACTTTCCCTTTTTTGTCCTCATCGAGAGTAGAAAAATCAGTGTCTCTGTTCAAATCGCAGACATCTTCAATAAACGACTTAGCCTGCCTATCGATACTATTCGTCGATAATTTCTCAAATATTTTTTCATAAATGTTTTTGAACTCTTCTTCTTTATTTACGGTAGCATCGATCTCATTGACTTTTTTAAGAATATCGCTGTCGCCAACTATACACTCAGCCAATTTTAATCTTCCAATACCAAGTCCTTCTATTTCGACCGATAACTTATTAGATATATTCGTATCCTCCGTCGAGTCGAACTCGTCGATCATATTCTCTGAATTATTCAGCATATACTTTCTCATCTCAAAGCCTTTCTCACTGTCTTCGTTCAAAAGTAACTGCTCGTTAAAGAAATAATAATCAGAATATTGTCCAACAAGAATATTCTTTTTATTGTCACGCAACGTTGATAGCAAATCGCTTGGCTTGCTAATAACGTTACTTGGCTTACTCAACTTTGATAGTCCGTTATTATTTATTCTATATAAATTATCCTTAAAAAATGAACTTCTCGATAAATCGTCAATCATTTGATCTACGAGTGTACTGTTTCTGGTAAGGATCACAGGAACCCTACCGTTCATAAAGGCACGATACGCCTTCATTGCGATCATTACTGATTTTCCACTGCCCGTTGGTGCTTCGATTATATTGTTATTAGAACCTTGATATTGTAGCTCATCTATTATAAACGCCTGTGCTAATTGTAGCGGATAGAACATCTTACCGGTATCTTTCGCATACTGAATACAAAATAACGTATCAACAAGCAACTTATCGACGTCGTAAAGTTCATAATACTTTTTATTTTTCAGTTTCTCATTAATTCTAGCACTCTCCTTCTTGAATAATTCGTCATTCTTATACAAGATAGCCGCCACATTCATGATATACTCAACTTTACGTTTTATCTCTCTAAGAAGTTCGTCTCCTAAAAGTTTACTACCCCTTATCGTTCCATCTAAAATCGCTTTTATGTCATTTATTGCATTTACGTTTATCAGCTTTCTTATATCACTGGGGCTGAAATTCTTCCTAGAAGAATAGTTTTTTATCAAATTATTATAATTACTATAATCTTGTTCATTATCGAGCATCTTCTTAAGATAGCCGTTCATTTTAGATATTTTTTGTTTCACGTTGAGAAACAACGCCCGACCTTCATCTTTTCCATCGATTTTCACGCTAATATCGTTCAAAAACCGCCTTTGCGTTTCGTTTACAGATTCAATGAACTCGTTTTTCTTCTTTCTAATCTCTTCCTCACGCATAGATATCTTTTTTAGTTCCTCATGCGTATAACCGGTATTCAATATTCTCCCATCGAGTTTTTTCTCTATATCTAATAATTCCGTGTAAATATCATCATTGAATTCATGGTTATACTCCTTCATCTTCTCTAAGAGATAGAACATTCTATTCGGCGTTCTCGTATCTCCGATGTCTTTATAAGGTATCATCTTGAGAAGACATACTATTTTCTCTAAATCTCCACCGGTTACATTTAACAATGTATTTATCGTCGAAACAAACGCAATTACACCAATTTTACCGTTATCATCTCTCTTTCGGTCATACTTTTTAAATAGATTGCACAAATACTTCGAGTATACACCAAAATCCGACACTATCTTCAACTTCTCGTCTATTTTTTCCTTTTTACTCTCCTCGCCTCCACCGCACTTATCAATCTCATTGCAGACTCTTTCGTAAAATAAGTCAATCACAGACTGAAAATAGAAACTGTTATAAGAAGGTTTCTCACGCGAAAATACCTTCATCGAGTTCATTTCATTGTATATATCGCTTATATCCTTCATGCCCTTAACAAGAGCTTTTTTTATGTCGTCGTCTTTATTCTCGTCGTCATTAAATTTTTGTTTTAATAGTAAGTCTTTAATTTTATTAATCTTGTTCGTTCTGATAATCGAATTATTGTTCAATATAGGTAAAATTATCTCCTTCGTTATACTTTCGTTCAATTTGCCATCCTTTTGAATCATCTTGAAAAGGACGTCTTCAAATACACTGATCAGATCGGCAATACTAAAATTCTTGCTCGCACTCTCTTCTACACATAATTTGCACGCACTTAAAAATTCATACATTAAATCAGCTCTACTTGGCCAAAAGGCTCGGATGGATTTCTTTTGCTTCACAACAATCAACTGTATGTTCGCTCATGATATCTCCTCTATATCAAAATACTGATTTTTTATACATATATCATGTAACAGCAAGATAAGCTTTCCACATAACTTTCTCTTTTGTGGTGTTAGATGATCATCTTCCTTAAATTTTTCGCCGAAAACATTTTTAAAAAGTTCAGCTTTCGCCTTGATTTCATCCGATGTTATTCTGCCTCTCTCGCTATCTCTTATCAGAGAAAAACCTCTTACGCTTTTATTATCCTTTGCAAAAAGTAAATCTGCTACTTGGTCGAATTTATTACAAATTTTCTCTCCGTTGCCATTATACTTATCAAAAAGTGCGTCAATTGAATTGTCAGTCAATAACAATTCCATTGTATGATTATATTCGTCATCGCTAATACTAAAATTATCATCATTGTCTTGATGATATTTCGAAAATATCTCCTCAATTGTCCACTCGTCGTGCAATCTTGTTTGTTTTGTGCTATCTTCTTCCGATTTGAATATCTTTTCTTTTGTTTTCAGTATGTCTTCCACCAGCTTAACATTGCTATCATTATTCACCTCTTGAAGATAGTTACAGAATTTAGCAACAAAACTTGTATCACGTTTGTTTTTTT
>CALCWF010000050.1 GCA_937906355.1 uncultured Rickettsiales bacterium | reverse complement strand
TAAATAAAATCTTATTTCTAATAGACGAACCATCCTTCATAGAAAAGTAAACGTCGTCACGTGTATGTATTTTTTTTAAAAAGCAATAGAAACTCATGTATCGACGCAACTCAGATACCATCTGTAGACTAAATCTCTTACGACTATCTAACGTTTGATGTCATACGTAAATATTTTACGAACACGAATTCGTCCTGATTGCATCAAAATGGTGCGTCTGGATGGACTTGAACCATCGACCTTTTCCTTATCAGAGAAACGCTCTAACCAACTGAGCTACAAACGCATCGTGTGATAGCATAAGTCTTGATTAATCTTTTAATTGCAAGAAAAAAAGTTTTCTAAACGATAAATAAGAACAATAAATATACTCAATAAACATACACATATATAGTATTGCCTTGTTATATATGTTTTATCGAATCGATATTGTCATACTTTACTTTTATAAAAACATAAAGTTAGCTCTCATTCGATATAGATGTGGCAAAAAGGAGACCTGAACTACCAAAAGGATGGGACGTCGAAAGTTTCGTGTTGGCAAAACTAATATCGAAAAAGAGTAGAGTTCTATTCATCTACAACGAAGACTATGGTAGAATAAAAAAGATAGCGGAAATGTTTGCACTGCAAGTAACAATAATGAATGACGACGTCGCGTCGTTAGAAAAGGCAAAAAATTTCGGCTTCGACGTTATAGCTGGTAATGTAAATGCCGGAGATCTAAATAGTATAAAAGAGAAAGAGTTCGACTACGTTATCGCAGAGAATGTGCTAAATTCAGCTCGTTATCCTGGCGACTTTTTGAAAGATACGACGCGTATATGCAAAAATCTGATCGTCTGTAATAAGAACTTCGGCTACTGGAAAAAGAGAATACAGTTTCTAATCAGAGGTTCTCTATACGTGAAAAATCAATACAATATAGTCCCTGACGACGAATTCGCTTGGTTCAATAAATATCCTTGGGCTCTCACGCATAAAGATGTTGTAAATCTATGTACGTGTCGCAATCTAACGATCAGCAAGGGAACGATTATGTATAACGATGGTTATATAGACAACATATATGACATCAGGAGTTATCCTAATCTAAAAGCGGTAAAGGTATACTACTCAATCACGGACGAAAACACAGCAATTCCAACGTATCGTCTGGGTGGTATGGCGATAGAATAAAATATCACACAGTTCGAACATTGATTTAGTTCTTGCACCCGTCCTTCTTCATAACAAAACCACCGCTACATGTGCACGAATTCCCGCAATCACACGTAGCCGTAACGTTCGGATTGTCTATGCGAAAACTAGCGGATTCAAGAGTATCAACGTAATCTATCGAGCTATTATGCAAATATTCAAGAGAAGCCTCATCTATGACAACATACACAGATTCTTGTTCCATTTGTGAATGTATTGATGATCGTTTCGATTCTACTTTCGAGCATTGTTTGTCATCACCTTTCGACCTCTCGTCGTCGCATTTCATCTTTCCGTTACGAGCCCTACCTTTCTTCGTCGACTTAACGCTATCGTCAATATTCGCCTTCGTTTCTTTCGTCTCATTGCCGTCGT
>CALCWF010000049.1 GCA_937906355.1 uncultured Rickettsiales bacterium | reverse complement strand
AAGAGTGTAATTGATAACGTCGAGAAGAAGACAGGTGGAAAGATAAGAGACGGGAAAGGAGATATAGTAGAATAGTAGACTAATATATAGCAGTATAAAGCAGTGATAGACAGAATAGAGCGTTGGATTCTTTTAAAGTTTTGACTAATCTGATATAGAACTGATATATATTTTCCAGTGATTTGAAGAGAGATTATAGAGATATAGATGGGAATGTTAGTAGTGCATTGCTCTTCTCTTTATAATAAGCTTTTCTTGCTTTTTATTTTTTCATACTCGAAGATCAGTCGAGCATTCCACAGTAGCTCAGCGGTAGAGCAGGTGGCTGTTAACCACTTGGTCGCAGGTTCGATCCCTGCCTGTGGAGCTTCATCTTTAATAGTCAGTTATCGTGCAATCGATATTATAATATCATATTTTTCACTATTTTTTCACCGTTTTTTTCGAAAAAGTGCTTATTATTTACGTCGTTTAATAGTATTTCGCTATACACGGAGAGAGAAAAGACGGAGAGAAAAAAAAGAGAAAGAGAGAAAAAAAGGAAGATATCACATGATATGCGTGTCACAATCTATTATTTGCCACTATTATACCATATCACACACTTATGTATGCAATAGATATGAATGAAGAGGAAAAAGAATAGTGAACTACTTTTCTATATTTTTTTCTATGAAGTCTGTGAGTAGCTTTATACCGAAGCCAGTTGCAATACCACTTCTACCGAAGACGTTATTCTTTGTTGCTGTGTCTACACCGGCAATATCTATATGAGCCCAGTTTTTATTGTCTCCAATGAAGTTTTCCAGAAACGCAGCTGCTGTCGCACTACCTGCGTATCTAGTGGAACTACAATTTCTTAGATCGGCAATGTTTGACTTCATTGGCTCGTGATATTCTTTTCCCATTGGCATTATCCAACAATTATCACCGGTATCGTCACCACTTTTTTTAATCTTCATTGCTAGTTCGTCTGAATTCGAGAATATACCAGCTCTTTCTTGACCTAACGCTATCATGATCGCACCAGTTAGAGTTGCGACGTCTATCATATATTTTGGTTTGTATGTAGTTTGTGCGTAATACAGAACGTCAGCAAGAACTAGCCTACCTTCTGCGTCTGTGCTAATTATCTCGACTGTCTTTCCGGACATTGAGCGAACAACGTCGTCGACTCTTTGAGCTGTTCCGCTTGGCATATTTTCAACCATACCACCTAGTGCTACGGCATTAACTTTAGCTCCACACTTAGCGAGAGACAATATTGTAGATATTACGGTTGCGGAGCCAGCCATATCGTTCTTCATACCGCACATATAAGATTCAGGTTTTAGAGATAGACCTCCGCTATCGAATGTAACCCCCTTTCCGACGAGTGCTATATCGTAGTCTTTTTTGCTTTTGTTACCGTTATATTCGACGATCACGACTCTTGGTTCTTTTTCCGATCCTTGAGCTACGCCAAGTAGTAAGTTCATGCCTAGTTTTTGCAGTTCCTTCTTTGTTAGAACTTTGATTTTTATATTTTTAATTCCAGAGGCGTTTTTCTCTATTTCTTCCGCGAATGTTTCGGGATATATAACGTTAGCTGGTTCGTTGACGAGAGTTCTTGTCAAGAAGATACCTTCTAACTTTGCTTGTCTATCTTTTATTAATTTTGTGATTTCACTACTTTTTTCCGCCTTTTTGTCCTTTGCCTCTAGAATTACATTAGATATTTTCTTTTCTTTTTTCAGTCTTTCCGAGTCTGTTATGTATTTTGTGAAGTTGTAGTATTTTTGACACAGCCCGAAATACATTTCAACGAGCATTTTATCTTCGATACTACAAAATTTGTTAGAGATACAGAGACAGATATTTTTGTTTGCTGGTATTACCGATGACATCAGAGCTCCGATCTTTTGCATTTCGAGAGTTGAGTTTAGAATATCATCTTTCTCGTTTGCTTTACGTTTTTTGTTGTTATCATTGCTATTGCCGTCCTTTTCCCCGATGCCGACGACTATCACTTTTTTTCCGGATATATAACCTAAATCTGCGATTTTCTTATTTTCGATTTTGAAGTCATTACAATTTATTTCCGATTTTAGTGCCATACCAAAGCTACTACTCAGTGCACTTTTTAGATTTTTTTTGTCGAGGAGGTATATGACGACGTCGCTCTTTTTACCGTCACTGAATGACATATCTAAAATATAATTTTGAACCAACTTCTTAGTATCAAGTTTTACACTCTTTGAGACACTACTAACGACAGCTTTTTTAAGTTTCATAGCACGATTCTATATACGAAAAGATTGACGTATAAGAAATATATTTTGCAAGTCATTTAATAAAAACAATTACTATAATATAGTAGACGATTGCGTTTTGTTTGTTATAGTTGATTATTTCGATGTATTTGATTAGTTTGAGATTTTGTTTTAATTTGATAATTCGATAGCTTATCGATCTGTATGTTATATTGTTGAATAAATTATTGTTGAATAAATTTTGTTAAATTTTGTTAAAATTGGATACATTATCGGATACAATGGATACGGATTCGAAATCTTGACAATAAGAGATTGTTGAATATGAATATATTATTCGTTAAATGATGATGTCGTTGAAGGGAAAGTTTATTGCGTTTTTAGTTGTTTTGATATCGATTATATGCATAGTGTTCTTTGCGGTGACGTATACGAGCGGTAAACAATCTAGTGAGGTGGATAATGCAGATAGGAAACAGGCAGAGGTTCGAAATATCTCGTTCATGGAAGATTTGACTACTTGTAGAAACGATTTGTTTGTAGCGAAGAATAAGATAAAACAGTTGGAAGTTGCACCGGACGTTAGGAAGGATATCGTGTCGCTACTAGTTCTTGTGCGTGAATTCGAGAAGGATATAGGAGTGAAGGAGGATCTTTCGGATTATTGCGTGAAGATGTTTACTATCTCCGCGAGGATACCGATAGTTCAAGAGTATATGTCGCTATTCAAGAAGAAGATGTTTGAAAATGAATGCCGTTTTCAGATAAATAAGACGATGTTAGACATGGCAAAGACAATTCGAGAAGATAAGATAGAGATGGATTACAATAACAAGACGAAGAAAGATGTCAGTTTCTTGAAGAGAAAATATTACCGTATAAAGTCTCGTATTGCTATGCTATTTATGAACGACGAAGATAAAAAGAGCGATATCGAGATAGCAATCGAGAATCGCAACTATGAGCTTGCGTTGGAGATGATGAATAGTGATAAGTTATACGAGAACAAGGAGAAGTATGGACGACTATATGATTCCATAAGAGAACTTCGAGACATGAAGCAGATGGTAGACGGTATATACGAGATTGTCGCTAATACAAATAGATAACGTCAACTATTCTTCGCTGAAGTATTTTCCATCTTTTTTGACGACTTTACACGCTTCTATCCATTTGCCATTTGCGTCTTTAAATGCTTCGTGTAAAACCATACCTTGTGTTATGAGACGTCGAAATGGTTCGAGATTTGGTAGATCCTTCTCCGTAAAGTATCCACACTCGGAGAGTGCTTTGACGAAGAATCTGGAATATAGTAGATGTAATACTGCGTGTTCTATACCACCTACATAGTCTTGAACTGGCATTATCTTTGCGATATCTTTTGCATCGAATGGTTTTTTATCGTCTTTTGGTGATAGATATCGTAAGAAGTACCAACTGCTCTCGAAGAACGTGTCAAATGTATCCGTTTCTCTTATTGCTTCTTTTCCACATGCTGGACACTTACAATATTTCCACGTTGGATGTTTGTCGAGTGGATTACCATTACCACCGAACTCTACATCTTGCGGTAGGACGATTGGTAAATTTTCCTCTTTCTCTGGAATACAACCGCACTTTTCACAATAGACCATTGGAACAGGACAACCCCAGTATCTTTGTCGTGAGATACACCAGTCGCGAAGTTTATACATAACTTTTTTTTTCACCGTAACCGATTTCAACGAGCCTGTCTACTATCTTCTCCTTTGCCTCCTTACTCGTTAAACCGTTAAACTCATCTGAGTTGATTAGCTTACCATTATTGTCTACAACATCGAAATATTTAATTCCATATTTATTAGCGAAATCTTTATCTCTATCATCGTGTGCCGGGCAACCGAAAACGGACCCTGTTCCGTAGTCCATCAATACAAAGTTTGCAAGCCAGACGGGAACCTCTTGTTTTGTCGCAGGGTGAATACAGTTGATGCCGGTATAGATACCGTTCTTTTCTTTATTTTCTTTCACGACGGTGCCTACTACCTGTTCACTTTCGAACTGCTTTATGAACTTATCGACGTCGTTATTTGTTTTTGCTATTTCTTTAGCTAGTGGATGACATGGAGAGATAGCGACGAACGAACATCCGTATAGCGTGTCTGGACGAGTAGAATATACTTTTATTTCCTTCTGTGAGAGATTGACGCTTGTCGTTGTTTTTATGTCGAATTTTATTATAGCACCATAGCTTCTATCTATCCAATTTATTTGCATTAGTTTGACCTTATTTGGCCATTCCGGAAGGGCGTTTTCTAGACATCTTAGCAGATCGTCGGCATACTTAGTGATTCTTATATACCATTGTTTCATCGTTCTCTTCTCTACGACGGCTCCGCTTCTCCAACCTTTTCCGTCGATTACTTGTTCGTTTGCGAGCACCGTATGATCGACCGGATCCCAGTTAACGGTACTTTCCTTTTGATAGGCGATGCCGTTCTTGTAGAAATCTAGAAACATCTTTTGTTCCCACTTGTAATACTCTGACTTATATGTAGCTATAATTCTATCTTTGTCTACCGACATTCCGAGCTTATCGATGTCCCATAGTATCTTCTTTATATTTTCTTGCGTCCAGATAGAAGGATTTATTCCGCTATCTATTGCTGCGTTCTCTGCTGGTAGTCCAAATGCGTCGAATCCGAATGGATGTAAAACGCTATATCCTTGAAGACGACGAAATCTTGCTATTACGTCTCCGATTGTATAGCATCTGAGATGCCCCATATGTATATTTCCGGATGGATACGGAAACTGTTCCAGAACGTAGTATGGCTTACTACTTGCACTATTATCGAATTTGAAAGCATCCGCTTTTTTCCACTTTTCCTGTGCTATTTTTTCGAATTTTTTGAAATCGAAATTCATACATAAACTACATTTGAGTAGCACGTTGTTAGATTTTATTTGCAATAAATTTTATCTGTGCTTGATTAACGATTAATATACATCAATGATTAATTATTGTTTCTTTGTTTCTTTTTTCCATTGTTTCTTTTTCTCGCAATGTTCGTTTATGACGTTTAGGTTTTTAGTTTAATTATATTTTTCGATTAAGAGACTTTATACTTTTTCTTGTCGTCTTTATCGTTTTTATCGTTGTCTTTTTTTTGTTTTATCTGGAAACCGCCGACTTTCACGACTTCTTGTAATCTTCCTTTTTTCTTCTCGATTACGAATCCATCTTCGTCCGTTTTTACGGAAATATTTTCCCACTTACTACTTGGTAGTTCGTACATTGTATCTAGTAGTATTCGTTCTGTTATTGAACGCAGTCCGCGAGCTCCTGATTTACGTTTTAGACTCTTCTCTGCTATCAGTCTTAGTGCGTTATCGTCGAATTCTAACTTCGAGTCGTCCATCTCGAATAGCTTCTTGTATTGTTTCACGATTGCGTTCTTTGGCTTTGTCAGTATATTTATAAGATCTTGCTCTGTTAGTTGCTCTAATACCGCGACTATCGGAAGACGACCGATTAATTCTGGGATTATACCGAACTTTATAAGATCGTCGCTCGTGACTTTCTTGACAATTTTTGCGTTTTCTTTCTCGTTGTTTTTACTTTTTACGTCTGCAATGAATCCGATTTTATTACCAGAGGTACGTTCGGAAATTATCTTATCGATTCCCTCGAATGCACCACCGCATATGAATAGAATGTTTGACGTATCTATTGTATATCTCTCCGAGTTTGGATGCTTTCTATCACCGTCCTTATTGACGGAGGAGACAGTTCCTTCTATTATCTTTAATAGTGCCTGTTGAACGCCCTCGCCGGACACATCTCGTGTTATCGATGGGTTTTCACTCTTACGTCCTATCTTGTCGATCTCGTCTATATAGACTATGCCATTTTGTGCCTTTTCCACATCACCACCGGCATTTTGGATCAGTCTTTGCAGGACGTTTTCTACGTCGTCTCCGACGTATCCAGCCTCTGTGAGAGTTGTAGCGTCTGCTATTGCGAATGGAACGTTTAATAATCTTGCAAGCGTTTGTGCTAGCAGTGTTTTTCCGCAACCTGTTGGACCTATTAGTAGAACGTTCGACTTAGATATCTCGACGTCATTTTTCTTACCTTCTGCTGTGTATTTAAGTCTCTTATAGTGATTGTATACAGCGACAGATAGAGTTTTTTTTGCGAATTCTTGACCTATTATATAGTTATCTAAGAACTCTGTTATTGCCTTTGGAGATGATAGAACTATATTTTTATCGCCACCGACGTTCGTTTTATCTTGTTCGTTAGATACATTGCTATCAGTTCCGCTGTTTTGTCCGAGCAACATTATACATGTCTCGACACAGTTATTACATATATGTCCGTCGTTTCCGGCTATCAGCTTCTCGACTTCCGCCTGAGATGCACCGCAGAACGAGCAGTATAAACTTTTTCTAACCCCATCTTTTTCAAAACCCGACATATAACTCTACTACTTATAGTAAAACTAAAATTGTAAATAACTATACCAAAATAACTATACTACCATGTGAGTAGTAGTAAAAAGTTTCACGAGAAAAGTAAAACTTACATACAGTATATAACATATATAAATTAACTTTCAATATGATTGATAATTTTTATTTTTTTACATACTGACAATTGGCATTTGTTATAGTAAAAAATTATTTGATAATAAAAAACGAGTCATTACTCACCCAGTGAGTGTTTTGTCATACTGTTATATGGGAATATCAAGAAAAGACGACTCTCTTGAAGAACGAGATGAATTTGAAGAGAGAGAGAGAGAGGGAGAATGAAAATATATTTGGCAATAAAGATGATAATGAGAAAGAAGAAACGGGAATTGAAGATATAGACAATGA
>CALCWF010000048.1 GCA_937906355.1 uncultured Rickettsiales bacterium | reverse complement strand
TTCATTTTACTTGCATACGCCTCTGGGACTACATCGTAGTTCGAGAACTGCATTGTATATTGTGCCCTACCTTGCGTCATCGAACGCAACGTATTGACGTATCCGAACATGCTCGCCAATGGAACAAGAGCCTCTACCACTTGTGCATTTCCACGAGCCGTCATGCCTGTCATTTGACCGCGACGACTATTTATATCACCAATTACATCGCCCATATAGTCTTCCGGGGTTATAACTTCAACTTTCATTATAGGTTCCAATAACTTTGGATTTGCCTTGCCGGCTAACTCACGGAATGCATAGCGTGCGGCAAGCTCGAAAGCCAACACACTCGAATCGACCTCATGGAACGCACCGTCCACCAACGTCGCCTTAAAGTCCGTCATCGGATACCCAAAAGCTAAGCCGTCTTTTTGAGCATATTCAAGTCCTTTCATTACACCAGGAATAAATTCTTTTGGAATAGCACCTCCGACGATCTTACTCTCGAATTGATATCCAGCACCTCTTTCAAGAGGTTCAAAATCTATTATAACACGTGCATACTGTCCTGCACCACCACTTTGTTTTTTATGAAAATAATCGATTTGAACGGCTTTTCCTAATGTCTCACGATATGCAACTTGCGGTGCTCCGACATTAACATCGACATTAAATTCTCTCTTCATTCTATCAACGATAATCTCAAGATGCAACTCACCCATTCCCTTCAAAATAGTTTGCCCGCTCTCCTCTACGCTTTCGACTTGTAGAGACGGATCCTCAGCAACTAAACGACTTATTGCAACGCCCATCTTTTCTTGATCCGCAGTAGTCTTTGGTTCAACGGCAAGTTGTATAACAGGATCCGGGAAATCCATCTTCTCTAATACGATAGGCTTATCAAGAGAGCATAGCGTATCACCTGTTGTTGTATTTTTCAAACCGGCTAATGCAACTATATCGCCAGCACTTGCAACCTTTATATCCTCTCTTTGATTTGCATGCATCAACAACATTCTTCCGATTCTCTCTTTTGAACCTTTTATGCTATTCAATACCATCATTCCAGCATCTAATCTTCCAGAATATATACGCAAGAACGTTATAGAACCAACGAAAGGATCGTTCGCGATCTTAAAAGCTAAACCAGAAAATGGCTCATTTACGTCAACTTTTCTTATCTCCTCGCTATCATCGTCCGGATTTGTTCCCTTTGTTTCTGCTATATCAGTAGGAGACGGTAAATAATCAACAACTGCGTCGAGTAATAATTGAACGCCCTTATTTTTAAATGACGAACCGCACAAAACTGGAACAAATTTAAATGCAATCGTTCCTTTGCGAATACATTTCTTTATATCCTCGTTCGTAATTTGCTCGCCATTCAAATACTTATCCATTAATGCGTCATCCATCTCGACTACCGTTTCTATCATCGTCGTTCTATACGCCTCCGCCTTTTCCTTGTATTCAACTGGTATATCTTCAA
>CALCWF010000047.1 GCA_937906355.1 uncultured Rickettsiales bacterium | reverse complement strand
AGTCTTCGAAATGGCACGTACTCACCGAATGGAACTAGTTTTTGCTTCTTGTAGATAGATACGATATGTCCCGCGTGGTTTATTGAGTAGATTACGTTATATGGGCTGACTCCATCGAAATATATTCCTCCCGCTAGTAGAATTGAATTATCGTTTGGTATGATTTTTCCGATTGTTATTGCACTCCGATCTCCACTATTGAGCGGTATATTGATAGAACTCTCTGACATCATGAGAATGACGTCTCTTGTATTTTTTGATGCCCAAGATAGATTGTGTAGATTTTTGTTTATTATCTGTATTGCATCTTCTTCCATATCTAATGACGCTGGATAGTTTATTTGAGAGCCGATAATTGTTGTTTTTATTGTGTCATTTGGTCGAGTAAATATAGCAATTGCTCCGGCGAGACAATTTAATATCCATAGTCCGATTATTGTTAAAGAGACTTTTTTCATTAGATTGTTGTTTTTTTTGAAGATCAGGAGATATGGTACTAAGATTAGCAATAAAAAGAAGACGGAATATACGTCCATGCTTATTAGATTGATTATTTGAAATGCAAATGAGTGCGGAACGAAGTGTCCTAACAGCATCCAAGGGAAGCCACCGAGGATTATATGTCCACGTGTATATTCTCCTAGATACCAGCAGATGACGAATATCGTTATAAATACGATATCTGCAATATTCATCGTATTGTTATTTGTGATATTGTTGACGATATTATCTTTATTATCTTGTTTAGATATGATTAGTTTACGATATATTTTGTCGTATAGTTTTATTCCGATGTGAAAAAATGGCATGTGCATGAGAG
Source organism: uncultured Rickettsiales bacterium (assembly GCA_937906355.1). GTDB lineage: Bacteria > Pseudomonadota > Alphaproteobacteria > Rickettsiales > Deianiraeaceae > UBA4311. Next base: position 4,559 of record CALCWF010000047.1, on the reverse strand, counting down.
CCATTAGACATGGTAGACCTAATATTGCGAATGGAATTAGCCAAAAAAAGCGTATTATGTCCGTTGTTAGAGGGACGAAAAACCACCAGAATATACTAACGTAGTATCCAGATAAAAAGAAGAATATTGTTGTAAGTCGAGTTGATACTGACGTTGTTTTTTGTTTATCTAATAAATAGAGTAGAGTACCGAAAGTTATTGGTAGAATGATTATAATATTGAACGGTGGTGTAGCAATTGAATTGCAGAGACCGATTAAGAATATCCATAGCACTCGTTTTTTTTTATACTTATTTTTTTCATCGATCGCGTTAGAGACGAGAGTGAGCCACATATTTTTGCAGAACAGAAAGCATCGTAATGCTGTTTGTAGACATTTAATCTTAATATGTTGTAATATTTTATCCTCTTTCTTAATTTCTCTAATTTTGAGATTTTTTGTATTGCTTATTGCATTGACGATTGATAGTTTTATTTTTTCGAGAGTTTGTAGAGATATTTGTTTTACGACTATTAACTTTTCCTTTATACGCTTGATGTTAGTATCGTTTGTATTTGAACCTGAATTCGGCTTTGTTTCTATTGTATTTTTATCTTTCATTTACTTTCATTCAAATAAACTAATGCAGATAATAGCTTGTTTCCGATTTGATGTTTGAAATTATTTATGTCAAGATTGATTTTGTCGTCTTGATTGCTTTTGCTTTTTATTATCTCTGCTATTGAAGTTATTTCGACGTTACCGAGACCGCACGGATCGATATAGTCGAACCATTTTAGATCGTTGTCGTAGTTGATACTGATCCCGTGAGTTAGAAAACCGTTTTGAACTTTAAATCCCATGAAGCCGAACTTTGAGAGATTGTCGTTTGATGTATTTTTTATCCAGAATCCACGCCTATTTTGATCGGCGAATATTTCGAATTTGTCGATTTTTTCGTGATGTTTTGATGTGATGATATTATTGTTTATGCTAATGCTGTTGGCATTATTTATTAATGAGTTTGTCGTTGATGCCTTGATGCCATTGATGTTATATCTAATATCGTCCATGATGCATTCGATTGTAGCGTTCTCGATTATCGACATAAACTGACTGAGAGATAGATGTCTCTTGCGAATATTGTATACGAAGTATACAACTACTTGTCCTTTCCCGTGCCACGTCCATAGTCCACCACGTTCAGTATGAATCGCCGGCGTCCCATTGATTGTTTCTATACTATTTTCTTTGTTGTTGTTATTTATACTTTTACCAGCTGTATACACGTTTTCGTGTTCTAATACGTATATGTATTCGTTTATATTTGTCGCATTTCTGTTTTTGCATGCGTCAAACAATTGCATAGTTTGATTATATTCGATCGGCTTATCCTCGATTATAAGCTGCATATAAGCGCAATGAGTAGATAATTAGTCCGTTGTAATAAACAACTAAAATAAACTCAATCTTTAAGATTGATATTGATTTATGTATTGCTTATATTGTATTGTTTGTGTATTGTGAATCTTACTTGTCGTTGTCACCTTTACTTTTTCTATCTATTTGCTCGACTAATATATATCCCCTATAAACTTCATTGCTTATTTCGTCTTTTACTTCGATCATAGATTTATATAGTTCTTCGAGTTTGACCCAGTACCAGATACCTAGGTGTGCCGCGACGTCCATTATCAATACCATGTCCGTTTGCATATTATACGCGACAATTGGTGAGAAGTGTCCGCCGTTATATGGATATACAGCGTTTAAATTATAGTTAGAGATTATGTATTTTCCATCTTGCGACATTGCTTGTTTTATAAGATTGCGGAATGAATTTATTTTACTTCTTTGCTTTATGTCGTTTTTAGATACTCTGAAAACAGAGACTTTTACGTTTGGGTGTTTTGAGATTACGTCCGCGAGTGATTGAATTGCCATTCCGCCGTCGTATTTACCTTTATATTTTCCACTCTTATGTTTCTTTTGACGAGTTATTATGCCGTAGTCCATACTTTCGTTAGATTTGTCAGTATTTACATCGAACATATTTTCTTCTGTTATTAGAAATCTTCCACGCTCTATGCCGTTTTTTTCTTTGTATAGTGAGTGAAGTTTATCTTGTGAAAATTGCGTGTTTGTGTTCTCGTATATTGCCGATAGAATGATTCTTGCTGATGCAGGTTCGCAAGATGTTAGATTTTGCTGTCCGGCGTAGTGATGTGCTAGTTTGTAGAACGGCTTAGAGTATTTTGTTTCTTTTAGCATTTTTATACCCTTTTTTGAGTTCCATAAAATTGGCTTTGTATTTGTATTTATACCAACTACATAGTCTTTGTATTTACGATTTGGTTCTAGATTATACAGATTTTGTTTACAGCAACATGCGAGAACGACGGAAATTATGAAAAACGAAAGTAATCTTTTTCTCACGATAAAAGCGTATATGCTCGTGTCGAAATATTATAAATAGCAAGTATTTGAGAACAAGTATTTGAGGAATGAGTGTGTATTGACGATAAAAGCGTATCAACGCTAATTAGTATAATCACCACTTTATTAGTTTTGCGTTGTTTATAGCAAATTCACGACATTCTTTTGAGTATTTTTCGTATTCATCCGAGTTCCATATTTCGAACGTTTTTCCTTTTCCGACGAATAGTGCCGTAGTTGTTATCTTAGCGAATTGTATATATTTTTTTGGAACGTTTATACGTCCATCTCTATCTATCTCGAGAGAGACACTATCGGAGAATATTGCCGTCTCGAAGGCATCTTTTTCCGTTGAGAACGGATCGAAGTTATCTATTGCCGTTTGGAGCTTTTCTATATGTGCATTAGTGCAACCTTCTAGACATATTTTCGAGAGAGACTTGTATATGATGACGTTTGTGCTATTTTCTTTTGCTATTAAATCGCGGAAGTTAGCTGGCATTGAGACTCTTCCCTTTGAATCAATTTTATTACTATATGTCGACAGAAATAAACAACTCACTTATCTATAAAACAAAACAAAAAACATGTCAAGGACCCAATCTACGACTTACAAATATAATAACTTATATTCTATAACGAAGTCTAACACGACAAATATCTACATAGAACGAAGATGTGCTATTGTGTATATGATTTACACGAATATCGCGATCTTCAAACATCTTTAAATGATTACCCGTAAAAACGAGTAATCATTTAACAAGACAAAACATATTCTCTATTATGAGAATAATATGATTGCATAAAAACAGCTTTTCGGAATTTCACCGAACTTTGTTCCAAAATTTGGAACTTTATGGTATTTTATGGAGTTTTATTTTTAAATGTCAAATAAAATTTACATCGTGTATATATTCTTGTTTTATATACGCCAGATGACAGTAGTAGTATTTATGCGGGATGACGTCGAATAGACTCGTGTTATTTTTGACGTTGTTTTTTTGTTTGAATATTGTGATTATGAATCTGAGTATAAAAATTATTTACGTCGATTGTGCGATGGAGAAGAAAAACGACATACTTTAAATCTTGACTTTAATATTTAGTTGTTTCTTTTCGATGTAAATATGTCAAAAGTTAATTATTCTAAATTTAGATTGAGTCGTAGAATTGGTAAGAGTGTGCATGGGCATCCGCAAGATGCTATTAATTTTAGAAACTACTTTTGTGGTCAACATGGACAAACTACGATTCGTAAGAATTCAGAGTATGCGACGCAGTTAGTCGCTAAGCAGGCTATAAAGTATCATCATAATTTGACGGAGAAGCAACTTAGAAAATACTATATAATTGCCTCCAAGATGGACGGCGACGTTAATGAGAATTTGTTGGTTCTTCTCAATAGAAGATTGGACGTGACCGTCTTCCGTTTTGGGATAGTTCCTACTATGTATTCTGCTTGTCAATTCGTGTCGCATGGACATGTATTAGTTAATGGTAAGAGAGTTGATATTCGTTCTTATCTACTTAAAGAGGGCGATGTTATAACGGTCGAGGAGAAGGCAAAAAAGTTTGCTTTTGTTGAGTCTTCTGTGGCGAAGGCAGATAGAAGTATTCCTCCGTATCTATCTAATGACGATAAGAAAATGGAGTATAAATTTGTTCGTTATCCGGCGGTAGGTGAGGTGCCATATCCATTCCAAGCTGAATTTAATTTAGTCATTGAATTCTATTCAAGATAATTAGTTCTATTTAGTCTATCTAGTATATGTCGAGTGATGCTAACTTGACACTTTCTGAAAAAAAAGATTCTTTGAGGAGAGGCGACAAGGTTCGTATTGATAAGCAACATCAAAAAGGAAAACTTACTGCTCGTGAGAGAATAGATGTTTTACTTGATAAGGACTCTTTTCAGGAATTTGGTATTTTCGTGAAGCATAGATCGACGAATTTTGAGATCGATAAATGTGAGCTACCGTGCGATGGCGTCATAACCGGCTACGGAACTATATTTGGACGCCCTGTGTATGTTTACAGTCAAGATTTTACCGTCGCCGGTGGTTCACTTGGTGAGATGCAGGCGATAAAAATAGCACAGTTGCAGATGCATTTACTTCTAGCTATTACACTACACAGTGTG
>CALCWF010000046.1 GCA_937906355.1 uncultured Rickettsiales bacterium | reverse complement strand
TATCTATTTTCCATATAATTCTCCTTTCAATGTTTATATTAAACAACCATAAAAACAAAAGTCAAACAAAACAACTAATTTATTTTTTCTTCTTTTTTTGTTTTGAAAAAATATATCAAAATCACACAAATCGTAAACAAAATTTCCATAACAATTGGGGCAATATTATGCAATATTACATTATAAACAATAAGCACAATTGAATGAATTATATTGGTTAACACAATAACACTTCTTTTTGATTGCCAAGTGCCATAATTGTATTGAATATAACTAAGAATCAGCATAACCGACAAATACCCATCCCATGTTGAAATACAAGCAAAAATGGTGATAAATTCCAATAAAATTAAAAAAATTGGCGATTTTATGTTATTTTTTGTCAAAAAATAGATAATTATATATCTAGCAATAGTTGCAAAAATGGCTGGGATAATTGCAAAAGCACCAATCAAAAAATAGGAAAATAACAGAATAAAATTGCCAATAACAAAAAATACAACAAGCATTTTTTTATCTTTGTAAAAAAATGAAGTTGTGAAAAACAAATATGCAATTACTGTTAAAATTTGAGATATCCAATCTTCCATATTACACAATTATTTTATCCAATAAATTATCGATGGCTTTTTGCCTTTTTCTTGTTTCATTTTTCCAGAATCTTGAACAAAACCATCTGCAAGCATTTTCTTTCTAAAGTTTCTTCTATCCAAATTTTCACAAAGAATTTTACAATACAAATTGTGAAGTTCCGGCATTGTTACACCATCTGGGAACAATTTTTTCAAAAGTTCACTACTTTTCCAAATTTCATCTTTCAAATATTCAAAAGCAGAATACAAAAATAGGAAAAGCTGGTCGTAGAAGATGGGCTGGTTTTCGTCCACATACACGCGGTGAGTGTATGAATCCAGTCGATCACCCACTCGGCGGTAGAACACGCGGTGGTTTACCAGTATCACCTTGGGGACAATGTGCTAAAGGTTTGAAAACGAGAAAAAATAAGAGAACTGATAAGTTTATTATTTCGAGAGGTAAGGAGAAAAAAGTTTAATTGTAGTTGTATATGTCTAGGTCTTCTAAAAAAATGCCATATGTGTCTTGGAGCTTGATGAAAAAGGTTCGTGATGATAATTTGCGAAAAAGACAAATAAAGACGTGGTCGCGTCGTTCAACGATATATCCAGAGTTTATAGGATGCACGTTCTTGGTATACAATGGGAAAGGTTTCATGCCTGTTTCTGTCGTCGAAAATATGGTTGGTAGAAAGTTGGGTGAGTTTGCACTTACGCGTAAGTTGCCTAAACATGCTATCCAAAAGCGTGGTGGTTAGTTTTAATGTATAGTTTATGGTCGATATTGAGGCTTCTTTAAAGTATATAAAAGGTAGTTGTTATAAACTGAACGATGTTGCTGACTTAGTTCGTAATTTACCGGTAATAGAGGCTGATATGCAATTGGCTTTTTGCGAAAGGAGAGTCGCTGTTATCGTTAGAAAACTGTTGAAATCTGCTGTTGCTAACGCGGAGCATAATTTCAAGATCGATAAGAATAGACTCTATGTGTCTCGTGTAGACGTTGGTCGTGCTTTCGTATTGAAGCGTTCCATGCCAAGAGGTCGTGGTAGATCGAGTAGAATAGAAAAAAGATACTCTAACATAAGGGTCGTTTTGTCAAATATCGATGATACAAAGAGAACGTCGAAAATGTTGAAAAAAAACGTTGCCAAAAAAAAAATAGTTTACAATGAACGTGTGAAGGTTGACAAAAACGATAAGGAAAAAAGTGGTGTTATTAAGGGTTGATGTATGGGGCAAAAAGTAAATCCTATTTCTTTTAGGATATGTAATGGAAATGATAGAGTGTGGAGCAGTAATTGGTTTGCAAAAAAGAAAAGCGATTACGTAAATAATGTTATTTCGGATTTAAAAATTCAGGAGTATTTTGTTAAAAATGCCAGTAAGTATGCCGTCGGAGTCGTCGATATAAATCGTAAGCAAAATAAGACGACGCAGATAAGTTTGCAATCTGGGAAGATCAGTTTAGTCATCGGTAAAAATGGTGAAAATATAGCACAGATAGAAGGACAACTTAAAAAGGAATTGAATGGTGAAAATTTTTCCTTCAATGTAAAGGAAGCTAGACATTCTGAGCTGAATGCAAATATCGTCGCTAGATCGATAGCTGATAAAATAGAAAATCGTCAGTCGTTTAAACGTGCAACAAAAAGTGCTATGGAACAAGTTATGAAACTCGGTGCCGCCGGAATAAAGGTTAGTTGTGCTGGAAGACTGAACGGAGCTGAAATAGCTAGAACGGAGAAGTTTAAGAATGGCGTGATTCCGTTACATACGTTACGTGCAGATGTCGACTACGCATATCATGTGGCGTTAACCACGTATGGCACAATAGGTATAAAGGTTTGGATTTGTACAAAGAGGTAATTGAAATAGTCAAGTTTCGTTTCGCTTTGTAGAATGTGTTATTGATATTGTGATTTGATGTTTTTATTGTTTAGTTTATGCTTCAACCTAGAAAAGTGAAATTTGCAAAGTTTCAAAAAGTTACCGTTTGCGGAGTAGCACAAAATTGTAATAGGGTTTCGTATGGTTCGTACGGACTCGTCGTCAGTGAGAATATTAAAATCAGTGGTAAGCAACTTGAATCTATCCGTAAGGTCATCAGTAGAACAATGAATCGTAACGGTGCTTTATATATGAGGGTTTTCCCTCAGTTGCCAGTATCGAAGAAACCAGTTGGAACGCGTATGGGTGGTGGTAAAAGTGGCGTCGAGAATTGGGTAGCGGCAGTTAATAAGGGAACGGTGATAGTCGAGGTTGATAATGTTACGGAAAGTGTAGCAATGGAAGCCTTGGGGAAGGCGAAGTTCAAGTTGTCCGTTCCGTGCTTCGTTATTAAGCGTAAGTTCGCATATTTGTAGTTGACAATAAAAAAACTAACTTTCTCTCATCTATATGAGATATTGAGAGGATGTTTTTTTTGATGTGTTTTTAGATTTTAGTGGTCGTTTGATATGATTAGTGCCGAGGTTGTTAGAAAGATAGATATACATACTGTGATGGTTAGTGTTTTGAATGTAAAGAGACACGAGCTGTGCGGTAAAGTCTTGAGGAATAAAAAGAATTTTTTGTGTCAAGTCGATGATATTGATTTGAAGTGTGGCGATAAGGTTTATATTAAGGACTCCAGACCTTTTTCGAAAAAAAAAAAACACGTGGTTGTTAAACTTGTTGGCTAATATGATTATAATGGGAACTATTTTAAATGTTACGTGCAATTCGGATGCCGAACTTGTTAAGTGTTTCGGGATAAATAAGAGCACGGGAGATACTTCAGCTCGTGTTGGCGATGTCATTGTCGTTGCCGTCGAGAAAGTGAAACCAAATTCGAAGATAAAAAAGGGCGATAAGCAGTATGCTGTTATCGTGAGGACGAAGGGAAAGATTAAAAGGGCAGACGGTTCTAGTGTTTCATTCTCTGACAACGCCGTTGTTTTGGTTGATAAGAATACAAAGGAACCAATATCAACACGTGTCTTAGGGGCGGTCGCAAGAGAGGTTAAAAAGGATTTTCCGAAGATAGCGTCTTTAGCCTCGGAGGTGTTGTAATTTTAATTGTAATAGAATGGAGAGAATGTATAAAGTTCGTAAAATGAGTGTTTCGGTCGGCGATGAGGTTCTTATTATAAGTGGCAAGGATAAGGGAAAAAAAGGTATCGTGAAGAAGGTATTTCCAAAGACATTTTCTTTGTCAATTGATAAGGTTAATGTGTGTAAGAAATCTGTAAGAATAACGCAAGGTAATAATGATAATTTCGTTTTTCGTGAGAGACCGATTCATGTATCAAACGTGAAATTGTTGAAGAAAAATAGTGGTAAACATACAAGCACGAGTAAGAAGAAGAACATATCGAAGACGAAACAACTTGCTGATAATGTGAGTGGCGAATCCGTAAAGAAGGGCATATTTGGTTTAAAAATGGCAGATTCGAAGAAGACCGAAGGTAAGAGTCTCACTTCGAAAAAGAGTTCTCGCGTTGGAATCTTGAGAAGAAAAGTTATTAGCAAGAGTGGTGGTAAATAATTAGGTGCGTTTATGACTTATTTTGAGGAGTTGTATAAAAATAAAATTTCCAAGGATTTGGTTTCTAAGTATAAGATAGATAATCCTCATTGCATTCCTTATCTTTCTAAGATAGTCGTGTGTGCTGGTCTTGGAAGCGAAGGTGGCGATAAGAAGGTGTTTGATGGTGTTAGTAGCGAAATAGCAAGAATAACAGGACGTAAGCCATGTTATAGAAAGTCAAAGAAGGCGATAGCGGCGTTTAAGTTGAAAGAAAAGCAAACTATAGCTCTTCATGTCACGCTAAGGCGTAAGGTTATGTATGAATTTTTGGAGCGTTTAGTATTTCTTGCATTACCAAGAGTTCACGATTTCAAGGGTTTTTCTCGAGATGCGTTCGATAAACGCAATAATTTTGCTTTCGGCGTAAAGGATCACTTGATATTCTGTGAATTGAGTTACGACACAATTGTTAGAAATCGTGGTTTAAATATTATGTTTACAATAAAAAATGCTGATTCTAAGGATAAGGCGTGTGATTTATTACGTGGTTTTAGTTTTCCTATAAAATAATATGGCCAAGAAGAGTATGGTAGATAAAAACAAAAAGAGATTAGAAAAGATAAATAGAGCTTACGCGAAGCGCGTTGAGTTATCTAATAAGATAAAGAGTGGAAAACTCGATAGTGAGGAGGTTTTTTCTATCATGAAGAGATTAGATAAGAGTAGTGGTTCTTCTTATATCAAATATCGTAATAGATGTAGTATGACAGGTAGACCACGTGGTTATAGAGGTGGTGTCGGACTTTGTCGTGGTGCTCTAAGACATTATGCTTCATTTGGAATGATTGCTGGTATTAAGAAAGGTTAGTTATGGCTGGGAGATATTTATTTGGAAATATGTTGTCTGCACTTT
>CALCWF010000045.1 GCA_937906355.1 uncultured Rickettsiales bacterium | reverse complement strand
AGGACGGCGATAGGAATGCCTTGAACATCCCTCAGGGAATGGCGATAGCTATATTTGTCAAAAATAGGAGCTCAACGCATGGCGAGCGTGATATTGACGACGTTTTGTGCGATGATGACGATTATATACACGACGAGGCATTTAAAGATTCTGACTCTATGTTCGATAATATTCTCTCGAATGATGCTGATGATATTTTTAGCAATTTATCAGATTCAGAAATCGATGCTAATGACGTCGAACGTGATGACAGAGACTCGGTTTCGAGTAAAGTTAAACACGTAGAAATGAAAAGTTCGATATCGTCTCAAAAACAATTAGCCGTCGTTCATTACAAAGATATGATAGGCGACAGATTTGAAAAGTTCAAATATCTCGATGAACACGATATATTTAATATATCATCTAATGACGTGTATTCGCAGCTATATGATCTCGAAGAGGTGGAGTTTGACAGAGAATGGACTCCCACGGAAGAGGATAGTTGGTCGTTTGTTGCTTTAAACGAGACAGGAAAGGAAGAATGGGAACGTGGTAGTTATATGCTCGATGCGTTTAAAATACACGACATCGGAATGGCGACTGGTAGAGACGACGTTGCGATTAGATTCGAGAGAGAAGAGATTGAGAAAGTAGTCGAAGATTTTAAAACGAAGGACGTAGATGAGATAAAAGAAGAATATAATATAATCAGTGAGAATAATCAATGGAATGTCGAATGTGCTAAGCAAGATTTACTAAGCAATGAACTTTGTTTTGTGAAGGTTTTGTATAGAATATTCGACGATCGTTGGACGTGTTATACTGGTAAAAAGGGTTTCATTAGTAGCCCTGGATGTGCAGTTAGACGACATTTCACAGATAGGTGTAATATGGGTATAATATGTTCACGTATGTATAGCTTAGACTGTTTTATAACGAACAGATTCACCGGTGCGTGCCCGCAGGGGCTAGGATGTGATACGATATTCCCACTATATACGTTCGAGCAGAATTCTTTAACAAATTGTAAAAACGACGGAGATGGTTGCATTACTAACTCTTCCATCGAGCCTTCAAACGAGCGAAAAATAGATAAATTTTTCGATCAATCTAATGACGATATAGACAAACTATTCGATGAGGTATGTATTAAAAAACGTAGAGATAACAACGATAGTTCGAGTGATGATATATGCAATGCGTCGCGTCATATAAATTTTTCTATAAACATAATTGACAAATTTTTCGATAGATTAGGTATTCCGTTTATCGCGTCAAAGGATGGGGAATTTGTGTTTCATAACAATGACAATACCGTCGGGCTATGGAGTATGTATAGCGATATGACGAAATTTAACGAGATACATCTATTCGACTATATCTACGGCGTGTTGAATAAAAGGTTATATAAGAATAAGTATAAGGTTTTTCTCAAAAGAGATTTTCCGCGTATTCCTCTTCCGGAGTCAGTCGACGATTTTTTTACGACGGCAAGACGTGGAGAAGTGATTAGACACTTGCATCTGATGGAAGTTGCTAATACGGATAAGTTTACATGCATCGACTTCAACGAATTAGAGATGGTATACGACGAATTCGGTGCTAATAAAAATGCTGGTGTGATAGAAACGACAAATAAGTCTGCTAAATTTGTAAAAGATTGCAATAAAATTAGTAGTATAAAAATGGAGTTAGTGCAAAATCTAAAAATAACCGCTCGCATAAAAAGAACTCAAACGATTGATTACTTCGTGCGTGATTTTAGCGATAGAAATGATGCTAAATATCACAATGACGACAATGAATGCAATGATAACATATATGGAGATAGTGAAGGTAAAAATGGTAATCATAATAATAATGAAGATAACAACGAAAATGAAAACAGTATTAGCGTAGATGGTGATCGTATAACGTTTACTATGAACGCGTGTAGAATCTGGATAAACGAATATCAGTATCTTGTAATTCCGGAATATCTGTGGGATTATAGAATTGGTAGCCAAAGCTATCGTCCAGTTCAAGAGTATATAAAGAGACGAAGAAAACGTATATTTTCGAAAGACGAGCAACGACATTGGAGCGACATGATAAAGGTGCTATTGTGTGCTAATATTCTCGAGAAAGAATTCTGATTATTAAATATAGCATAATTAAGAAAAGAATAGTTTCAGAAGCGAACGATCTCAGAGAATTCGATAAGAAAGTAAAGAAGCTGAAATATGCATAAAAGACAAAATAAGTAGCAGTATACGTCAATTAATACTTGACAAAGTTGCGTAAATTGCTATCATTTAGAGCAGTTTTTGTTTTTATGATGAACTCCGCGAAAATGTTTATCTTTTTACATGGATACAATGCAAAGGGAGACGCGATGAAGATACTAGATGAATCATTCAAGAAGATAGTCCCTGAAGGATCGATTTTTTTATATCCCGATGCACCCTTTAAGGTAAATAATAGCGATAATTTCTGTTGGTTTCCATTCGTATTCGACGAAGATCCGTTTTCGATTAATGAAGAGTTTGTATACGAGAGTATGCGTCAGGCTATGCCGTATCTGTCGAGTTATATATCGCAGAAACTATCAGAGAACGATAATTTTTCATACAAAGATATAATCTTAGTCGGTTTCTCACAGGGGGCGTCTTTCGCCGTTCATGCCTCGATGTTTTTGAGTGAGAAGATATGCTGTGCTATATCTTTTTCTGGTGGACTTGCCAATCCTAACAATGCGATAGAGCGTAATGGAGCCAAAAAGGTTCCGATATGCCTCATACACGGACTGGAAGATCAGATTTTACCGTTTCAATTCTCTGAAAGAGGATACAAAATGTTGAAGAGTAATAATTTCGACGCAGAGCTTCATTTGCTGAAGAATACGAAACATCTGATAACTCCTGAGGCTATAAAAATAGCGGAGAAGTTCATCGATAGGCTTGATTAACAACAGTAGGCTTGATTGATCGATATCGAGTGCAAAAAACAGGGAGACGATAGGAATATAGAAGAAAAAGAGTAGGTAATTAAACAGAGTTTGCACAATTTTAGCTACTACAAGCTACTACAATCTAATTTTAGATAGAATTGCGTTTCTTATGAAATATTGTTTTGCTATTTTATCTCCGTATATTTTTGCTATTTTTTCAGTCTGGAGGGCGACCTTGACCTTATTTTCTATTGTTTGAATACTTGTTGCTGATAATATTTTTCTAACCATCGGAACTCTCTTGAAAAAAACGAAGTATTCCTTTACAACGACATCGACGTTCTTTTACGACTTCTCTTTTCATTGCAAGAATATCATTTACGACCTTCAAAAATAGACGCATTATTTGTATAATCTGCATATCGTCGTTGCATATTCTATCAAATTCTTGTGAAGCTGACTTTATATCATTAGATAAGAGATAATCGCTAAAAGTAAACGGATTAGCTTCTTGATTACTTTGAATTGAAGAGTTTACATCGTCTATTGTTATACACTTGGT
>CALCWF010000044.1 GCA_937906355.1 uncultured Rickettsiales bacterium | reverse complement strand
TTCAATATAGGAACGCTGAAGGGTAATCCGGTGCAAATCGGAATAAATAAAACAAAAACGAACATAATGATAGGCGGAAGACGCAACTGCGGGAAAACTGTTATGTCTAACTTTATAGCATCAACCATAATAAACAACTTCGACGCAAATATATATATAGTCGAGTTCACGTGCAGATCGCGTGCATTCATCGAGGCACTCGGAGGACATTGGTATCGTGTATCAATGAATAAACAAAATCACACCGCACTATTCAATATAATGGACTTAAATTTCGACACGATACAGCTAAAAGAAAAATATTTGTTAGATAATCTGTCTCTTCTTCTCAGTGCAAATAACGTTCTAATAACTCCAACAATGTCAATGGAACTGCAAAGGTCTATCGAGTCTATCATCGACTTCTCAAAAACTCACGATAAGTTCGCACTGCACGATGTGAGAAACATATTCAAAGGAACGTCGCTAGAACAGGAACTGCAATCGTGGCACTCGATAGGTCGCTACTATCATCTATTCGACAATCGTGATAACGTTCTAAATCAAGATAACATGCTGGCTTTTCATATAGACGAGAGCATAACAAATAATAGTTCGATACTGGCGGCGATGATTAACTATATACTAATACACGTAACAAAAAAAGCTTATAAAAGCACTAAACCAACTGTTGTAATATTGGACGAGCCATTTCTGGCCTTTGGTAATAGTTTTTTCAAAACACAACTCGACAAGATAATCAATCTAATGTCAAAAAACAATATATATTGTATATTCAAAGTCGCGGACATAGAAAAAGAAAGTGCAACCGTCGTCGACTTCTCACACCTGATAGACACGTGCGGACTTCAAATACACTTCGCCAATAAGCACGCTGACGATAACTACGGTCGTATATTCAAACTAAATAAAACAGAATACCTGACGGCAAGAGTCCTCGCTAACTACGACGATCGAACTCTGATGCTGAAACAATTGAACGATGTATACTCATGCAAGTTCGATCTAAGCGACTTTCAAAAAACGCTAAAACTCCTATCAGATAGCGGTGAAACGCAGGCAAAAATATTCGCACTCAAAGAATCACTGCAAACGGACAGCAACGAGAGATGGATCCCCGCATACTACAACGACTATCGCGGTAATAGCGACGCCGAGGTGCAACGAACGGTAAACGAAGAACTAAAAGCAATACAAAATATAAAAAGATTACTAAAAAGCTAGCGTCACTAATACTAAAAGATACAAAAGCAAGCATAGACACAAGACAACGAAGAATCGATAATCAAATTAACTTGATAAATACTTGATAAATAGATAATCACTTCATACAAAAAATAGAGCAACAAAATAAAAAAATACATGAACAACAAGATTATAAAAAAAATAAATAACTTCAACGAATCACAGAAACAAGCAATAGAAACATACGACGTGCCTCTCCTTATACTCGCAGGTGCAGGAACAGGCAAAACGACAACAATAACAGCAAGAATAGCGAATCTCATTCTAAAAGGTATAGCAAAAGCAGACGAAATACTAGCGGTAACATTCACAAATAAAGCCGCCGGAGAAATGAAAAGTCGTATAGAGTCATTCGTAGGCAATGAAGCAGGAAGAATGTGGATAGGAACATTCCATGGAATATCCGCAAGGATTATAAGAACATACTCAAAGGCTCTAAATCTAGAACCTAACTTTCTAATACTAGATGACGCCGATCGTAAAAAACTGATCGAACAAGTAATAAAAGATCTAAATATTGATGAAAAAAGATTTCCTCGGAAGGTTATACAATTCATAATCTCAAGTCTAAAAGAAAAATGTATCGACCCAGACGACATCGAAAAAATATCAGCTTTCAAATATAAAGATCTGGATATAGTCAAAATCTATCAGACGTATCAGTTTAGACTTCGTAGCATTAATGCGGTCGACTTCGACGATCTGATATTCGAATCTGTTAGACTATTCAAGCGAGAACCAAAAATTCTAGCGGATATACAAAGCAGATTCCAATATATAACGGTAGACGAATATCAAGATACAAACGAGCTACAACATCTATGGCTAAGACTAATCGTCGGAAGCAACCCAAATATATGTTGCGTAGGAGACGAAGACCAGTCTATATACGGATGGCGTGGTGCAAAAGTCGACTATATTCTATCGTTCGCAGACGACTTTTTGGGTGCAAAAATCATTCGATTAGAGCAAAACTATCGATCCGTGCAATCAGTCCTAGACGCCGCAATGAGTGTGATATCTAATAATAAACAAAGATACGACAAAACATTAAAGTCTGGTATTACGACGGATTACAAACCGACTCTCGTCCTCGTCGAGAACGACAGAGACGAAAATAACAATATTATAAAAAATATAATCACCCTACAACGCAACGGCACAGACTATAAAGATATAGCAATATTAATCAGAGCGACACATCAAACAAGAAGTATCGAAGATTGTTTCATGAAAAATAGTGTTCCATATAAGATAATCGGCGGGATTAAGTTCTACGAAAGAAAAGAAATAAAGGATCTAGTAGCATACATCCGCTTCGCATACTCTCTAACAGACATAATATCGCTAGAAAGAATAATAAACGTTCCAAAGCGTGGAATCGGTGAAAAAAGCTTCTCCGATATGATTAGCTATATTCGCACGAATAATTGGAAGTTATTCGATGGTATGAAAAACGTGGTATCCTTCGGAAATATCCTATCTCAAAAAGCTTCAACTGCCATGAAAAACTTCATAGACTTCACAGCAGACATACACGACTATATAACAAAATTCGACAGTAATTCAAATGGCAACATGTCTATAAGTGATATAGTCAATAAAATCTATCTCGACTCTGGATACGCGCAGATGCTACAAGACGAGCTCAAGGAAGAGCCAGACGAAATATCGTCTAAAATAGATAATATTCGTGAATTCATCACATCGCTAAAGCAATTCGACAATATAGACCAGTTCCTAGAAAATATATCTCTCGCATCAGCAAATGACGACGAAAATTCCACAAACTCCGTAAATATAATGACAATGCACGCCGCAAAAGGTCTTGAATTCGACTATGTATTTCTACCAGCATGGGACGAAGGAATATTTCCAAGTCAAAAATCAATAGAAGAAAACGGAGCTCTCGGACTGGAAGAGGAAAGAAGAT
>CALCWF010000043.1 GCA_937906355.1 uncultured Rickettsiales bacterium | reverse complement strand
ATTAATAACGAACATATACCGCAACAACAAGAACTCAAAAGCATGAAAGACAGAGGAGAACTGATCGTTAATCTGACTAACGACGCATGGATGAGATGGAGCGTTGGGTCGTATCAACACTTTCGAATGGCAAGATTTCTCGCTGTCATGACAGAACTTCCAATAGCAAGACTATCGAATAATGGAATTTCCGCATTTATCGATAAATTCGGTAGAGTTCTATATAGAACGTCCCTAAATAAAGAAGATATTCTATTCGTCCCGAGAACGAAAGCAATAAATAAATAAATAAATAAATAACTAAACTAGTCTTGATAATTAATAATTTCATACACAAAGAATACAGCGTATCGTGTATATGACAAACAAGATAAAACTCTCGAAGTTAGCAAACGGAATGACGCTAGCAATCGACAAAATGTCTGAAATAGACAGCGTAATAGTCCAAATAGCTGTTCCGGTAGGAAGTCAAAACGAGCTAAGAGAAGAAGGTGGCATCTCTCACTTCCTAGAACACATGGCGTTCAAGGGGACGGAAAAAAGAACATATAAACAAATCAGCGAGGCAGTAGATAACGTAGGGGGGATAACAAACGCATGCACGTCAAAAGGGTATACAATGTACTACATAAAAGCACTCAAAAAAGACGTCGAAATGATATTCGACGTTCTGTCCGATATGCTATTTTGTTCGTCGTTTCCACAAGAAGAAATAGAAAAGGAACGTTGGGTGATAATTCAAGAAAAGGCAATGTGCGAAGACGAGCCATCGTGCGTGAACGAAGATCTGTTCTATCTAAAAGCATACGGAGATACAGCCTTCGGGAGACCTATAATCGGAACATCGGAAAACATCAAACGTTTCTCTCGTGACAACTTCATAAACTATCGTGCAAAAAACTATAAAACAAATGAAATGATAATCGGCGTCTGCGGAAACGTGGAAGAAAAAAAAATTCAAAAACTAGCAGATAAATATTTCAGTAAGCACGAAATCAAAAACAAAAAATACAAAAGAGAAAAAGCCAAGTATATCGGAGGTGCAGAAGTGAAAGCTAAAAAAGATCTGGAACAAATAAAGTTTACACTCGGCTTCAATGGAATAGTCAACGACTTCAAGGACATAACGCACGAAAACTTAGAGAAAATATACGCAATGAAAATCGGTAGTATGATACTAGGCTCCGGTATGTCGTCTCGTCTGTTCCAAGAAATTCGTGAAAAGCGTGGATTAGTGTATTACATCCACACGTCAACGGAGAGCTACTCGGATACGTCGCTATTTGCAATCGACGCTGGTTTCAGTCCAGACAAGATTAACGAATTCGTTCCGGCACTAAAAGGAGAATTAGCAGGAATTTGTCAAAAAATAACTGACTGCGAATTGAGTCGTGCCATAAACCAACTCGAATCGGCATTTTTGATGCAACTCGAAAAATCATCCGTTCGCGTCGATAAAATGGTCGATAACCTAATTCTATATAATAAAATAATCGATACAGACGAAGTTCTCGATATAGTCAAAAATCTAACAAAAAAGCAGATAACAAACGCGATGACAACAATACTCTCAGGTAAACCAACATTGGCAGTCTATGGAAACGTAGACAATAAAAAAGCTAGCTACCTGTTAAAAGAGTTTGAAAAAAAATAGCAATGGTGTAAGCAACTATCATATTTCTTGCATCTTACATCTTTTTCACTTAACGCATGAAATGCAGAACGTTTTGTAATATTTATTTCTATGAAAAAAATTACAGAGCTCAAAAGAGTGATAATTACGACGGTAGTAGTCGTATTCGCCTACTTCTCAATCGATCATATAGTGAATATCTTCGTATTAAATCAGTTTGCTAAAAAAACGACGAAATACATGGAAAGTAGACAAAATAATACAATCGAATACAAAAAAGAGATCAACTTTCTACGTTCAAAAATCTCGATAACGGATTTACATATAGCAACGGAAAACGCAACTACCGTCATCGACAAAATAGAACTCAAAAAAAATAGTGGCTTCATTATCCCATCGAAAATTTCAGCATTCATAAAAAATATAAAAACAATAGCAAACGGCAAAGAATATAGTTTTGTCTACACTGATTATAAAACCGGTCATAAAAACGATGACGCAGACATTGAACTAATACTAAAAGTAAACGTATTCTCTAAACAAAAATTCGGCGGTGTCAAGATGCTACGTTCTATCGACGCAAAAATTATCGAGGACGACAAAAGTATCGGTAGCTTTCAAGTAGACAACTTCGATCTATCATTCAATGATAACGCAAACTCCATCTGCTATAGTGGAGCGATAGTATCAAATAACGCAGACATCGTGCCTTATTTGATAAAAGCTAATAATACATTTAAATGGAATGTCAAAATATCAGATAACAAGCAATTCAAAGAGATAGACATGCAAAATGAAACCGATATAACGAATAACATGCAGATAGAAAAATTGAATCTAAACTTCGGTTTCGCGGAAGTCGACGCAAAAGGGAAGATTTCATACGACAACGAGATCAAAAACGCCGATATACAAATCGCTATAAAAAACGACAAAGATTTACTAAATGCTGTATTCAAAATGATACAAAAGACCAGAGGAGACAAAAAAATTTTCAAGCAAATGCATAAAGTCATGGCAACGGAAATAGTGCCACTATTGAGAGAGGGCAATACCAGCTCAACGCAAAATGATCTAATTCTCGATATCAAAAAAATAGATCTAATTCCAGAGATTATCGTGAACGGTATAGGAGCAACTGAACTGACTAACAGATTAATAAGTTTATCAAATGATTAGATATCG
>CALCWF010000042.1 GCA_937906355.1 uncultured Rickettsiales bacterium | reverse complement strand
CTCTTCCAAAAACTACGCCACTCGCTGATTGTATCCTTGTCTACATCAAACGGTTCATTATCCCAGCCTAGCTTACGTTTTAAATCCTCGTACTCGTCGTCATTCAAGACGCTCCCATGTATCTTATTACTATCCTGCTTCAAGCTACCGTAGCCAATATGTGTATGAGCCTCTATGTATACCGGTCTCTTCGACTTTCTCGCCTTTCTAAGAACTCTATTAATATCTCTCTCGTTATGCCCGTCGCACTCGTATGTATCAAATCCACACGATCTAAAACGCATAGACATGTCCTCACTCGTAGCAAGCGAGGTCGATCCGTCTATCGTAATTCTATTACTATCATGTATAACGATCAAATTGTTCAGCTTATGATGTCCGGCGAAGCTACATGCTTCGTAAGATACTCCCTCCATCAAACATCCGTCGCCAACCACACAGTACACCTTGTTATCAAATAGTTCAAGTATATCGGACTTTGTCTTCTTTTTGTCAAACTTCTTCGTAGAACCATCAGCGGTATCTTCACACGTCTTAACCAAATCAATCATGTCCGTAAGACGAGCCTTTATCATCTTCTGCCCAAGAGCCATACCTACAGCATTCGCTATACCCTGTCCCAAAGGACCGGTCGTTATCTCTACGCCACTTAGTAAACCAAACTCAGGATGTCCTGCCGTCTTCGAACCAAATTGACGAAACCTCTTTAAATCTTCTATCGTAATGTCCTTATATCCAGCTAGATATAAAACAGCGTATAACAACGCACTGCCGTGTCCCGCCGACAGAACGAATCTGTCTCTACAGACCCATCTCGCATCGGACGGATTGAACGTAATATGATTTCTAAAAATCTCAGTAACAACATCAGCAACTCCAAGAACAATCCCAGTATGCCCAGAATTAGCAGCACGAATCTGATCTACACCTAAGAAACGAACCGCATTAGCCATTCTCAAAATTTTACTCATACGAACGATACAAAAAACGATAAAAAATATATAGTCTAATCACTGATCTTTTTTTTAATTATCAAATACAATAAAAGTATAACGTGAACTACAGGTTATAATACGTTATTAACGTATCAATATGAGAACAATCACTATATACGTATCAAATCTCACAGTAAAACTGTTGCTTTTAATAATTTAATTTCGTCAATACCTCACTGATAATTAGTGGTCTTATGAAGAAAATAAAAGTCTTGAAAAGAGCAAACACATTCGCACTTCTCGCCATAATGACGTCGCTAGTAGGGTGCAACAACGATAACTCGTGCAAGAAGGATATAAAAGACTTTGATAAAAAAGAACTAGAAAGAACGTGCGTAGATCTGAGCCTCACAAAAAACGATATAAACGCTCTTGTTCTACCGGTCTATATGGACTATCAAGCTACAACACGAATCGATCCTCGTGTTCTACAAGAAATGAACTGGGTAGAAAATAACGTCTACGGCAACGCGAACTCATTACATAAGTTCGGAACAGACGCTCTAAAACTAGTCGAAAAAGCTAGAAAACAGGTAGCCGACGTAATAAACGCAAAGCCAGACGAAATAATATTTACAAGTGGTGCTACGGAAAGCAACAATCTTGCAATAAAGGGAATCGTCGACGCCTACTATAAAAAGAGTGGTAAAAAACACATAATAACGTCAATGACGGAACACGCTTGTATACAAGAGACGTGCAAGAACATAGAAAGCTCAAAAGACATGGAAATAACATATCTATGCCCGAAACAAAATGGACTAATCGATCTAAAAGAACTCGAAGACGCAATAACTCCTGAGACTCTCATTATATCGATAATGGGAGTAAACAACGAGATAGGAGTGATACAAGATCTCGA
>CALCWF010000041.1 GCA_937906355.1 uncultured Rickettsiales bacterium | reverse complement strand
AATACATAGCCTTCAACGACTTCATATCAAACTCAACACCAGAGAAAATCGCTAACTTCTTCAAGACAATTCCAGAGATAGCAAAAAAACTAGGAGTTAAGGAATACAGACTGGTCTCTAACTGCGGGAAGAGTGCAGGGCAAATAGTATTTCACTTCCACATTCATCTCATAGCCAACTAGATGATAATCAAAGTCTAAAAAAAACATACGACAACACGCGTCGAACGCGATAGATTCGTGAGATTCACAATATACGCACAATATACGAGAGATATTAAAAATATCATGGGGCGAATGACCGGACTCGAACCGGCGACATTCAGTACCACAAACTGACACTCTAACCAACTGAGCTACATTCGCCACACGCTATCATGTGTGTAGATTGATATTATTATTTGCAATAAATTATATATCTATGCCATAATACAGATCGATATATCAACGATTTTTAAAATCTTCAAAGAACTTTACATTATATTGTATAGGCATCTCATATATAAATTTAAGATTACAAAAATTGCTATATTATAGCTTGGGGAACTTATTGGAATATTTATAAAAAGCATCTTTTTAATGACCCAATAGAAGCTTGGGACTATGGCCCCGTTGTAAGAGAAGTTTATATTGAGTATTGTGAAAGTAAAAAAGAAGAATTAACTTTAAACAACAAAGTTCTTGAAGAAATGGAGAAAAAAATTAACGACAACATTAAAGAATTTTTGCGAGCATTTTTTGAAAAATACAAAGATAAATCAACAAATGCACTTGTTAAGGGATCGCACGAAGAAGCACCTTGGAAGGATACTTGTGTAGCTGGCAAAAAATGTCATTACACAAGAAAAAATGGAGATTTTTTTTAATAACATTCAGTGATGTCTCTTAAAGATAGAATAAACATTCCAAGTTCCGTCGAAAGAAACGACGATACAGAAAAAGCTTGGAAAGAGAAAACAAAAAGGTTAAAGCGAAACAAAGATTTTATATTACTAAATATTGGTGGCTGGTTTTTCCTTTTTATATTTTAATATTGTTAATGTGCTATTTTGCCGAATATGAAAAATTACATAGTTTATTATCAATGATAATAGATTGCGGTAAAGTTTTCGGTGGTGCTTTATTAGGTTATGTTATTCACATTATTTTAGATAAAGTTAAAATCTCATCACTTCAAAACAAACTCTTTTATTCCTTATATCAACATTCCTGCAATAACAAGTATTGTTTAGTAAAGCAGTAAATATATCTATATTGTCTTTTACATTTTTAAAATATTCAACATAATAATCCAAGTATTTAGTAGCAACACCGTTAAATCTTATCATAAACTTTTTCAACATTGAATGAAAATTATTGATATTATTAAGATGATAAACTTTGTTTTCTGCTTTTCCAAACTTTAATGATTTCAATTTTACATTATTTAAATTTCTATAAGTCCTATTTTCATCAGTGATGAGTATGCTGTCTTTTACAAGATGTCGTTGAAGTAAAACAACATCATTTTTTTCTAAACCTCCAAAACCTACTGGTTTCGTAAATGACGCTTTATTCCTGTCTATTGCGGTAAGAACACATATTTTAGTTTTCTTTGTATATGTATAACTTGAATATCCACGTTTTCTTGGTTTTCTTGTCGTTTTTCTACTTCCTTTTTGGCTTTCTTCAAAAAAAGTTTCATCTGCTTCAATTATACCTCCTAACTTATCATTATCATCTTTCTTGGTTAAAACCTTTAATATTTTGTGTCTCCAATAGAAAGCAGTTTTAAGATTTATCTTATTATCCATTTTTTCAACAATCTTCCTCAATGCTAATCCTTGACTGAATAATTCAATATATTCTTGCCAAAGTTGTATTGATTTTCTTGTATGAAAAAAGATTGTATTTGTTCTTATTGTATAATTCTTTTTGCAATTATTACATTTGAATTGTGGATATTTACCAAGTGCTTTTCCATTTTTCTTTATCTTATTACTATTACAATAAGGACAATGATGATTGTTGCTAAATTGTAGATAAATGCTATCAATCTTTAATTTAGTATTTTCTACATTGCATAATCTTATTAGCTCTAATCTTTCACTTTCATTTATCGTCTTTAACAACACTTTTGCTTTTTCAATGTTTGTCATAAAATTTACACTTATTTTATAACATAATGATTATAAAAAGCAAGAATTATTTACAACATAGCAATAAGATCCTAAAACAACTTGACTTTAAACGTTTTTTCTTTCTTCTTCAAGAACCCAAAAGGGGGTTATTACTTTATTTTAATAAAGATGTTTTCTCGATTTAGAGATGAGAGATTGTAGTAGTAACAACCATAAGGAAACTGGTTTTAAAATAGACGACAGTTCTACACGTGCATAAAACGATGATGACGTTATGAATGATGCAACGGATACTTCAAACAAAAAATATTCAATAGACGAACGACACGTTTTTTTCAATCGTTTCCTCACGTATAGACGTCGTATGGCACGTCTCGCATCAATACAGGCGTTATATCTATACGAAATGAAAATTAGATTTTTATCCGATATGTCATCGGACGACGATCTATTCGTTCAAAAAGAAGGCATCGATATAGATATAGACGATTTGTGTCAGGAGGTAATTATGTTTTATAAGTGCGTTTTTTTCACTCAGAAAGATTACGGTGATACAAAGAAGAACAAAAAAAGAGACGAAAGCTTCTTTTTCGCACTCGTTAAG
>CALCWF010000040.1 GCA_937906355.1 uncultured Rickettsiales bacterium | reverse complement strand
AAAGACAGCATCATATCGATTACTGACATCGAAGATGCATAGAAGCTACAGATTACCAAAATTCGTTAAAGGAGTCGTTGTTACTAACATTAAAAATAACGATAACTCAATGTTTATGCTTGCTGTGGGCGATATTATCATGCAGGTCAACGATACGCAAATAAATTCAATCGAGGATTACAAGGCAGTTGTTAACAAATTGAAGAAAGAAAAAAAAACAATGGCTATGTTTCATGTTTATCAGCCTACGCTAGGAATCGTTAAAGTTAAAGGTAGCAAGTTTGATTAATTAACAGATCTTTTGCTAAGTGATTTTCATTATTGAGAGCGAATTTCGTCTTGTTTATTGTGCTAATCGAACTTGTTTATTATTATGTTATTGGGAATGCAGTAATATCTTGCTACAAAAGTAGGTTGTTTAATTCAACAATAAATAAATTAATTAGCTGTGGAAGCCGTTTTTTTCTTGTTTTTTAAAAAAAAATTTTTCTCATCTACCTTTTGGTGGTAGATCTAGAAAATGTATGTTACCAGAACTGGTTATAGCTATAATATTTATCATATTCTCGTCCGTTATTACGGCACTTTCTAAGGCAAAAAGAAAGAAGTTCTACGAGGCACTACAAAGTAGTAGCTACAATCTAATGGACGAACGCATCGACGAAGTGTTCGAAGGCACGGAAATAAAACCAGACACAGTAAAAAAAATAAAACAAGAGGTCAGAAAAATTAGAAATATAGTTGAAAAAAATAATGCAAAAAAACGCTCCAATCTGAGCGATATCAACACCTCACTCGATATTGACGCTCAATCTACAGCTTCAACAGACGCTAATAGTAGTTATGACAGTAGTCCATTTGAGTACAATAAGTTTCATCACTCTGATGTGAAGTATGAAATAGACGAGCCAGATGAAAACGAACCGCTGCCGACATTCGAAGCGGTTGAACATGAAGTTAGCAATCTAGACGATGATTACTTTGGATATTCATTTCACGACGAAGACGCGATCAATAAAGCCCCCGATGCAGTCGCACCAGCAACGACTACAATAGACTGCAATGACAAATATAATAAAGATGTCATTACCGATAATTGTCTTTACATTAATGATTATCAATCAGTTCATCTTAATGAAGATGCGAACGTCGGTAGTATTAAATTGGAAAAAAACGACTTTAATTTAAATTTTAAAGACGGGCAAACAACAAAACTCTCTATCGACGCGATAGATGTGATAAAAGATGCAAAAAACATTAAACTAGCTAGATTTGATAGGTCTAAAGGTGTTATTGATAATATCAAGGCACAGGATGGTTTAAATATCGTAGGTACGTTTCGTACGCCAAATACAGAAATTATATTACCAGACGACCCTAATAGTAGTGAAATTGAAAAGATCTTTTACGGTAAAGATGCAACGGGCATGTTTGCAACAACTGTTACAAACAACAGTGGCATAAAAAAAGATATCACTATAGATAAGAAAAAATATACTATCGGTAATGACAAAGTCGCCAGCTTCATCGACATTTATAATGAAAAAGTGAAGTTCGTATATTTTACACCGCAAACAGAGGCCTGCATTGACATCTCTTATAAAGAAGGCGAAGATGAAGAAGAAAAAGTACACATTGAAGCTGTTAATGTCGGCAAGGTTGTCGTAGACAAGAAGACAAACAAAATACTGAGTGTTTTGCCTGATTTTACCGGGAGTTTTCAAATTAAAAGCGGTGTTAGTTTTTCAGGCGAAAAAGATGGCGAAGAACTCAAGATCAATCTATGCGACTCTAATCAAGGTTATTTTAAATTAACAAAATATGAAAAAGTTATTCCTGATAACGGCGAGCCATCTTACTATCATATAGTCGCCAAAGATTATCTGAATAGACATCGTTTGATTAGTAGTAATAAAATCAATCTCGATACGGGTCAAACCAAAATACAGGAAATGAAAATTTTTGACGACAAAATAGAACTCTATCCTAAGAACGGCAAGATACCATCGCTTTATCTCAATAATAAAAAAATAATCGGAAATGGCGAAAATATAGAGTCTATAACGATTGATCGAAAAACAGGTCTAATGATCGGCGTTAAGGGGAAAGTAGGTGTTGGCGTATTTGAACCTTTGATTGGTAATTTCAAAATAAACAATAGTAATGTTTATCTCATTAAAGAAAGCAACGTTGGAAGTTTGCAAATGACAGATAGTGTCGTTGGCAACGAAAATAACAATAACGCAGTCAAAATAGAATCAGTATGTATGGCAAATGCCAGCGGAGCGATAGAATGTGCCAATCTCGGCGGAATAATTGCCGTTGTGAGTAGTAGTGCGAACTGTAAAAAAATAACAAGTCATTTCGTCAAACCATGTGAATACAACGAACAAGGTTTAAAACAAATGTGTTTAAATCTCGATACAGCAAGAATTGAAAGTGCCATCGAGAGTAAAGATGGTGATCCAACAATGCCACTCGAACAGATTACGTTGATAAATGAGAGAATTACAACACATAATAAAGAAATTGACCAACCTCTAATTTCGTCAGACGATTTTCCAGATGAAGAGTTTCATGATAAGGGTTTTGTCAGACTGAAAGAAAATCCTGCCAATTCTGGTATTTTTCAATCTATCGTCGATGTTGACGACTTCGCGTTTTACAACGTTAGAATTGTTAAAAAAGTTAAAAAAGACCCAAGTGGTGAAGAGAAGGTTCATACGTATCTTACGTGGACTAAGAATAACATACTCGCGGGCAAACTTACTACGAATAGTAAAATTACTATTCGCAAAGATGATGGTTTAGGAAACAATCCGCTCAAAAAACCATCTTATGGAACAGCTATTTCCAGCATTGAAGTTGCAGACAGCGAAATCAAAATTCCTGTTCAAATGAAAAAAGGTATTTTTGATGAAAACAGCGGTGAGGTTAAAGGGAGTGAATATACAGCGATTCCGGTCAAGAAAAATACTACAATTGTTTTTGTCGACAACCCTAACGATGCAGAAAATTTTTATAATAAAATGGTCAGCTTTAAATCTGGTGACGGAGTCTCGATTGCTCTTGATTCCGTTACGCCTAATCCACTCTCACTACCAAATAATACTACGCTAAAAGTTTTTCAACAAAATAACTCCATGACAGAGATTTCTTTTGCAAGCGAATTCAAAGACGGATGTGTTAAAGCGGAGGTGCATGGGCGTGTTGTTACCAATCAGGATGTGAAGAAAAGTGTTTTCTTTTCAGGTCAAGAAAATCATATATGTGCAGTTAACGAATTACCCAATGTTAATAGTTGTGAAGAATTAAAACAAACTCTCGAAAAGATTTCCTTAGATGACGCAACGATACCATATTTTGATCTCGGTAAGGAACCAAAAATTTTACTTTCTAATCAGTTGATTGCCAATATAACTCACTATGAAGGTTATCAAAAATATACGCCCGCCGGAAGTCAATATATAACCGGAGTAATTTCATTAAACAACGGACGTCAAATAAAACTCACAGACGAATCACGTATAACGAAAATGTTTGTCTATAATACACACATTGATTTTGAAGTAAATAATGGACAAAATGGAATTTGCAAGATAAAAATGACAATTCCGAGCGACAGTAACGGTTCCGCACAAAACGTTGACTTGATAAATACGAAAGATGTGCACACATTTTCAATCAACAAAAACGGAGACATGATGTCGCTAGAAGGTGATCGAGTGGTTTACTATGTTAATGAAAGTGTCAGATTGAACGATAAATGTGAGATTAAGCTGGTGGATTCCAACATGAGTATAGATAAAATAGAATATAATACCAACTGTCATAAAGTAACTTTGCATGATCGGTCAACTCACTGTTTCGAGATGTTTGGTAAAAAGTGGCAAATAAAAGGTCTTAAAGAAATGTATGTTTATGACAATAAAGTTGTTTTCCAAAAGAGAAACGGTGGTGCAGTAAATCTTACAATCGACGGTAATGAAGTAATTAAGGATGGGGAAAGTGTTTCTATGGTCGAGATCGATCCGAAGACCTTTCAAATAACAAAAGTTAAATCAACAAATAACCACCTTGGTGGGACATATTTGGTAAACGACGTTAAAGTTTATGTGCCAAAAGTTCTTGGACGTTGTAACGTTGATGAAATCGAAAAAGGAGATACAGAATACGAAAGGTTAAAAATCAAAAGTCAGTTGCAATTACGAGTGATAATTCAAATTAAAAACAAAGATAATAATGATGTAATTAGAAGTATAAAAACAGTGGAAATTCCTAATATAAATGGTTTATCAATTGGAAAAGATAACAAAGTATCAAGCGTTGATGGCGGTAATGTTGTTGGCTTATCTAATATTTTAAATAATTTAGCAGAAGAGGACAAAAAAGCAGACGACGAAGAGGAGGTCGAACTTGTTGTTGACGTTACTGGTGATAGAGTTAAAAATGTATGCAATAATTTTGCTCTATGCGGGCTGAAAGTTGTTTCAAAATTAGTGGAAAACGAAATAAAGCGTTTTCTTAGATGGAAAAAAGTTCCAGATGAGTTTCGGACTACTTTAAATAGTCGTGCAGTGTTCACAACTAGTATGTCGTCTGGCGGTATAAAATGCACAAACATCAATGTGGCCAATAATAACTTGAAAGTTTTCGCATTGCAAAATGGGCGTTATACTGCAATCGATGTTGATGAAAATACTAACATTGTTCTCGATGATAGTAAGATTAAATTTACTCCAAAGAAGGGGACAATGCTGAGCGTCGATGGCGTGAATAGACACGAGAACAATCAATGCATGCCGTTCTTTCTAGGAGTAAAAGAAGGAAAACGGGAATTAACGCTTTACAGAGATACAAACAGAATAGCAGAGTTTTATGTCGCCGATCCGTGTGCACTAACAAAAGTTGGGGATCAAGACAAACAAGCTAGACACGTTTATCTGTCAAATAACGATGAAAACAAAATACTATGGGTCGGTGAGAAACAACAGTGTGGTGGTAATTTAGTGGATGATGTCGCATCTATCGCTGAACAACAAATTATTAATTCTCAATTTCGTCGAGTTAATGCAAAAACCTCTTTTGCTGTTAATAACAATGTCAATGCCAACTTCTTTAAAAAAGCCCCGATTGTCGATGGCTCCGCTAATAACAACTACGCTGCTTTCGCAGAAGATAGTGGCACCAATAAAGATGAATTTTTTATCAAAAACCCAACAGGAAGCTACGAATTAGATAATGGCGAAAAAATTATTCTCGACAACAGTGTTGCGTATTTATCTTTATATAAAGATAAAGAAATAGGTTTCTGGATGCGTAATTTTGGTCGTTTAGAACAAAACGCGGGCATGACAACAAGACAACGAATACAATTTACAACGACCGACAACAATAAATATTGTGATTGTCGGATGGATCGTAATGGCAGAATTGTAAGATTAAAGTCTACAGATACAAATGATGACAATGTTAAGATGAAGTTCGCTGAACTCGATAAAAATACGCAATTAAGACTGGAAGGCTGTGTTTTGAAAAGTATAGAATATAAGGCAGATAATAGAAAATATGTAGTAGATACATTGGATCATAACGATAACAACTGTCTTGCTTCAAAAGATTTCATCAAATTCATCAATAATGATTCTCTTGATATATCAAAAGGATTAATCAAAGAAGCAGAGATTGATGACTATGATAAAGCGAACGGCACGATAAAACTTGTGCCGAAAATCTGTCTACCATTACCACCAGCATTGGCACCACTAAGGGTGCCAGTACAAATAAAAGTTGGTGCCATGCAAATTGTCGATGCTTCTACCAGAAGTGGAATTGAGTCTATTCTTTTAGATAGAAAAACAGGAACACTTAAACAGGTTAAGTTTTTTAACGGTCCTCATGAGTATGATGGAAAATATACTTTTGATAGTATCGGAACAGTCGAATTAAAACTCGAAAACAATGTTGCATTAATTGAACGCACTGAGAATGGAATAAAATTAACAGCCAAGCCCGGACAGACGCTTGGCAATAGAATTACATTTATCGGACCAGACGGGAAAAAGGAAAAAATAAGTTTTGCTGACTTTGAATTCAAAGACTGTGAGATAGGAGTGG
Source organism: uncultured Rickettsiales bacterium (assembly GCA_937906355.1). Lineage (GTDB taxonomy): Bacteria > Pseudomonadota > Alphaproteobacteria > Rickettsiales > Deianiraeaceae > UBA4311. The sequence continues at coordinate 2,863 of CALCWF010000040.1, read as the reverse complement.
TAGATGGAAGAGCAAGAGTTTTAAGTGCAATATGTTTGCGTTTCAATACATCCGCTGGTAACTATACGATAGGCAAAATTAATGATTTAACAAGAGAAATAGATGAGAATGGCAATGATATTGATCCATCGCTTGAACCCGGTTGCAAAGATGTGGAAATGAAGAAACAACCGGACGGTCTCTGGTCCGTTTGCCAAGACATTGATGATTTTGTTTTTTCGGAGGTTCAAATAGTTAAAAAACCCGATGCAAACGGACACGTTCAATACTATCTGAGATTTAGGTATCAGCCAAATGATAATGGTAATCGTTTAAGGTGCAAGTTGTCAAAAAATGCTAAATTTAAGACAGTCGAAACAGATACAAAAGTATTGATAGATGAAATTATAACATCACCAGATGATCGGCTGAAGCTTGGCGTCTATCTTGAGGTCAAAGATGCAGAAAACAAGAACGATGATCCAGATAAGAAACTGACAGTTTTTGACGTTAAACCAAAATCAACAATTTTTTTCTATAAAAATAGTTATTCTTTTACTCCGCACGATATAACGACGATGAAACATAAGAACATCAATAATGGCAAACCGTTTTTATTAAAAAATAACGGTGATATTACTAATGGAAGTGATCCTAATTGCATTAACAACTATCAAATTCGTGTTAATATGGATAACAATAAAATTGTAAAGATCCATACTTTAATGAAATTGACTTATGGCTCTACTGAAAACAAAAGCGATTGTTTTATATTTGCCGATAATGACGACAGAGTTTGTGACATAAGCGTGTTGGATGACGATTTTCTTGCGTTACGCGATAACGACCGACGAATATCACCGATTATATTCGACAATATAAAGGTTAGCAACTTGACACAATTTCAAGAACATACAAAGGTCGAAGGATTTACGAATATCAAGAAAGTTGTAGAAGGCTATGAGTTTAAAACAGACGACCTCCTCAATGTAAGAGGAAATTTTCCAATAAACAATAATGGCGATATGCTTAATCTCACAGGAACTGGTGTGAGTAGTATAACAAATTGTGAAGATAGTAACATTTCTCCAACTAGAATTAATTTTAAACCTCATGTCAAAACAACGCTTAATTCTATTAAAAACGACGGCACTACTTCCGATATATTAACGGATGTTATAACGGTCAACAATGGAGTGTGCGTTACGATCGACAAAAATACTTGTACGTGCAAAGAAATTGGTTCTTTAGCAAAAATCAGTGGTGTTATCCATTGCAACGGCGTAAGTTTTACTTTATCTAACACGAATACACGATATCTGCTGTTCCGTGATAGGAATAATTACTTTATAGAGGCAGATGGCATGTTTAATGAAAATAATTTTAAAAATCTTTTACATGAAGATTTTTGGAGCAACTGTGAACTATCCGGTATTAGTGCTATAACAGTTGAAAACAACAAGATAATTCTGTTTCCAGCAAAAGGTGCATTTGTTTCTTATAAGAAAGCAGGTTCGAATTTTATCATCAAAGGTGAAAATATCAATAAGATAGTTCTTGATAGAAAAACAGGAGCAGTGATGACGGTTGAAGCTACTGTGGCAAAAGAGGGAGACGGCAACGATAAGATAGGTCTTGGTGGAAATTTTAATGTTAATGGAATAAATGTCGTGGCAAACGACTGCCACATTGGCAAAATTGACTCCTTAAAAAAAAGAGAGAACGATGACAACGTAAATGCTAATTTTATTGAAAAAGACGGGGTCAAAATCGATTGTGTCGAACAAAAATGGTTAACAGGAAGGTTGAGCGTCAACAACAACGGAGGCGGTGCATGGAACGGCTTTACACTGGACAAGCAAAAGATTAAAAGTATTACAGTAAATCGAGAGAAATATGTCATTGACGCAGAGTTGCTCGTCGCTCCCGTCGATGCTGATGCTAAAACTATTGCCAAAAACAATATAATTCGAGCTTTAAACAAGACAAGGACTGACAAACGTCAAGAACAAGAAGAAAAGATTATCAATAATGAGATCGCACAAAACGTGGTTAATGGTAATCAAAACAACTTCGCTGAAAACAAATTTTATCGTTTAGAGTTAGAAGAAAAGGAAGACAATAATGGCTTGATAACATATTCGTTTGCCAATTATAACGCTAATAGGCAAATAGCACAACACGTAAATATATCTGAAATGTCAATCAAAACAGTCTACGATAAAAACAATCATACAATAAAAAGATATCTGCAATGGAAATATAACGAACACGGACATGGAACTCTTGCCAAAGGCACAAAAATCTTCGTGAAACGAGATGCAATGGGACTTAAGCTCTCCGGAATTAAATTCGGCGATAACAGTAAAATGTATATTAAATGCACTACTCCATACGACAAGGACAGACTTATAAAGATAAGAAATGGCGGTCAAATTGCGTGTGATAACCAATCTGTTGATGTGCTATTTGACGACGATACAAAAATAACACGTTTTAAATGTGATAACGGAGCTGGTGCAATTGATGGTAATAAAATAATTCATCCGAATATAAAAGTTTTGCAACAAAATGGCGTAGAAAATGCTTGGTTTCAACCGGATCCCGATAGAGAAATGGCGGTTTACAATGATACATATAACTTAGCGAAAGCTTCAATACTATCCAATCAAAATAATCAAGTGACGACGTGTGCCACTATATTAAGGCAAAAAATAAAGGTTCAGAATAATGATATTGAGTTTGAAAATAGTGAAAAAAATAGTTTATTGGTTAATTATAGGAATCTCCCCTTTTTCAATCATAAAATAATAACAAAATCTTAATTTTTGTAAAATTTCTTCCATTTTTTCATTTGTAACTTCTTTAGCAGGATTATAACTAT
>CALCWF010000039.1 GCA_937906355.1 uncultured Rickettsiales bacterium | reverse complement strand
AAATAATACTCCATCTATATTAGAAAGTTCATCACTTAAAGTCAAGAAACACATTTTATCACCTTTAGATGTATTTACTTCTTTAATTTTATCAACATATACAATCATATCTATAACTTTATCAAAATAATTATCTACATCATTAATATTAATAACATTATGAGTGTTTTTCATAAAGAATCCACTTAAAATTTTATTTTTTGTTTTCATAATTAAAACTTATTTTTATTCCTGCAACCTATGTCCCGCAGTAAGGACTTCATGAAAATCTCCTTCAACTTTCCACCCATCCGCCCAGCTCTTGCTGTCTATCCAGAGACTTCAATAGTATATCTTCTCAAAATAACTGTGACGATAAAAGTCTGCAATTCTGTCTGTCTAGCTGTAAAAAAGTATTCGAAGAAACAATAAAAACTCTCGATAAATCAAGATACAACGGCGATATCGTGCTCCCCAATAACATCGTCTACGATAGTAAAAATATATATCAATCACACTTCGTCATAGAAAATAGTATCTGCCTCCAAAAGAAAAAAATAGTCATAGAAGGTAATGCCGTAAGGCTAAGTAACGCACGCAAAAGTAGTAAAAATATGCGAATTCAGCTCATCCCAATCGACGGATTCGCATCATTCTCACGTGGAATAGCAGACTACTCAATCGTCATAGTACTACACGAAAAACACCCACTTGATAACGAATCACGCGAAACAAAAACAAAAACAAAAAACAAAAAATTCGACAATAACAACAATAGCAAAGACTGTAATAACGGGGAAATAATCTGCGTATCCGTATATAATCCAATAAACGATACAATATTCACATTCGATAAAACAAATGGATGCAGACTGAACGGAAAGAAAAATACTAACAACAGTCTCTCTCAAAGCTCAAACGCAATAAACTCGGTCTTCATCACAGACAACAGCAAACACATCGAGTTCAACATAACAAAGCTAGCACAAATAAGCACATTCTGCTATACGTCTAATAGTATATTCAACTCTATCGTCAAACTGCTAACAACGCAAATAAATCTATGTGTCTACCACATAGACACTGAACTTACGCCAATAATCGAATTCATGTCTAACATATCATCGCTGGAAGTAA
>CALCWF010000038.1 GCA_937906355.1 uncultured Rickettsiales bacterium | reverse complement strand
AGAAACGAGTTTTTGAATATAGAGAATTGGATTACGACTTTATCGGATAAACAACAAAACTATACCGGACAGTGGGCGTGGCGTGCTAATATGTCGTCTACTTATTTCAGGAGTAAAACTAACTATACGTCTTCTGATGCACAGGAGAGATATAAAAAGGCTGAGCTACTGGTTCTTATATCTAAGTATCCAGAGACGACAACGATAGGAATACAGACAAATGCGAGACATATAGCGTTATTTTCACCTTATTTGGCCATTGAGTACTTGAAGTCGAAAAATCAAGATACGAGTATAATAACGGACGATAAAAGTATTAGATTTAGATATCTATTCGAGATTCCAGTCAGTGAATACGATACTCAGACAGATCCATATCCTATCATAATATATGACGGAGTTTCTTCAAGTTCTCGTGTATATAGATTTGAGTGGAAGAAGAGTGGGAAGAACTGGACGGAAGATACAGCTGATAGAGAGACGCATACGATAGGCGAGCACCATTGCAATGGCAAGTATGCTGGTTTTATAGCACATAATACCGCGAAGCATATAATGTATACAAATTCACCACTCGATACTGCTAATGTGTATTTTGCTACACTGTTTTGCTACGATGGGAGAATTTTCGGATATCATGCGTTTAAGTCTGATTTTACGCAGAATACTGTTCTAACGGACAAAGATACGCCGATTAAGCTACTAGCTAAGACGAATAATGGCGATGATTTTACTCCGATATACAATGATATGATAGAGTATTTAAATGAGAGCGAAGCGGGCAAGAGATACATCGAGACTAACAGTGATTACTCGATAGAGATGCATTCGTATATTGCCGGTATGATGATTAAATATTTTCACTCTCATATAGTGCCCGCTGATGATACGATAGAGGAGTTTGTCAGAAACTATAATCCTAGTAGAGATATATCGCCAGAGAAGACGACGAGCGAGGTCGTTAAGAGCGTTCTTACTGCTTATAGAAATGGTAGCACAGGATACTACTATCGTGTCGTTCCACGACGTGCTGATTGGATAGCCGGTATTTCGTCTATTGCTATAAGCAACATCAATCAGTTAGCAGAGCTTGACGACAACGATCCTTATTGTGAGAAAGATTTATGTAAGACTAAGAAGAACCGTTCAGATGCTATTAATACGAAGATTCAAGGAAGTGAACTTATTTGGGGAATGTGTGAATCAAAACTTGATATGTGATACGTAATACATGATACGTGAGCCGTGTATATAGTTTATCTCGTTGAGACATTTTATACTAACTTATCTATATTATTCTGGTCGACCTAATTATTAGTCGAACCAATTATGTTCTCTCGCTTTTCTGTATTCAAGTTGTCTTTTTCTTGCCTCTTCCATTGTTTTCTTACCTTTCATTCTATCACAGTTACCACATAATAGTTGGTAGTTTTCGATACAACTTTGTCCTCCCTTTGCTCTTGGGATGATGTGATCTATATCACAATCTTTTAATAAATAATAGTTTCCGCATAGATTACACTTACATTTTTCTTGTCCGTTCTCTTTTTTATAGTCTTGTTTTTGTGCCAGGAACTTTATCATTTCTATTCTTGTTTTTGGTGCGTTTTTGACTATTTTATCGTTCCTTATAGGAATGATGCTTGTTGCGATAAAATCGTCGAACATCCCCTTATTAGCTTTTATTTTACTTTTATCTTTTGTATCGTCTCCACCTTCCGATAGTCTTTGAATTAGTAAATCTACCGCTTTATCTTCTATATCTATACCTATCCATTTTCTTCCAAGATTTTGTGCCGAAACCAATGTTGTCGCACAGCCACAGAACGGATCGAGAACGATACCATTTTTCGGACAACTTGCTTTTATTATTCTATCGAGCAGAGCGAGTGGCTTTTGAGTTGGATAACCAACTCTTTCTGGATTATTAGGATTTAGTGAAGGTATATCCCACCAATCTTCTGGAATTTTTCCAAGTTCATTTGGAAAGTATCTGACGCCAGTTTCTTTGTTTAATATGCCATTTCCGGAGTTTACATAGCCACCGGTTCCTTCGTATGGGATACGGACGTCGTCTCCGAAGAAAATATCTTTCGCATAAAAGAAAATTAAATCGTGCTTTTTCGCGAAACCACTTTTACCTCTACCACCTTGACGATAACACCAACAAATCTCATTTCTAAAATTACTCTTTCCAAATATTCCATCAAGCATCAGTTTGACGAAGTGTCCGGCTGTCGGATCGCAGTGATAATATAGAGAGCCAGTTTCTTTTAGAATTCTGTGTAGCTCTACGACTCTTTGTGCCATATATGTTATATACGACATCATTGCCATACTATGTAGGTTGCCTATACTATCTATGTAGTCGACTAAGTCAGGATAGTCTTTATACATCTCTTCGAGCTGATATTTATCGACATCTTCCCAGGTCCAAATATCTTTAAAACTAGTTCCGCTTGCTTTACTGCCGACTGGTGCCGAATATACTCTCTTCGAGTTGAACGGCGGATCTAGATACACAAGATCTACGAGATTGCTATTTAGTCCATTTAGAATATATAGATTATCACCAGTATAGAGAATATTTCTAAAATCTTCCATTGGATCTCTATGGAGAGAGAGACGAAAGAAAAGTTATTGTCAATTTACTTGCTACTTTTTAACAAAATATGACTACTCGATTGCTTTCGACTATTTTTCACTACTTGTCGAGAAAATTCAGTCCAGCTTGTAGTATTGCGTCGTATCCTTTTATTTTTCTTTCTTCTATTCTTATGTCTGGAACTATTCCAACACCATTTATTTGTCTATCTTTTGGCGTATGATATTGTCCCGTTGTCAGCTTGACTGCACCGTTCGAATTTTTTAGTCTAAATACTTCTTGAACTAGTGCCTTTCCAAAACTTTGTTCTCCTATTAGCGTTGCGATTCCATGGTCTTGAAGACAACCGGCTAATATCTCAGCTGCAGAAGCAGAACCTTTATTTATCAAGACGACAACTTTAACGTCATCTGCGAACGCCTTCTCTTTGTTCTTTGCGACATAATTGAATATTTTTTCTCCATTTCTCCCTCTTATCGATGTAATAAGTTGTCCGTTAGACACGAATAGATTTGCTATATCTACGGCACTTTGTAATAGACCGCCCGGATTGTTTCTCAGATCGAGAATTATTCCTCTTATATCGTATTGTTGATTTCGAATCTCGTTTATTTGTGCTACGAAATCGCTGTATGTCTGCTTATTGAATAACTTAATACTAATTACGGCGATTCTATCTTTGTATACTTTACTAACGACGTTGGGAATCTTTACGTCTCCTCTTCTCAGTGTGCGTGAGAATGTCTCTCCGGTAGAGCTACGATACAATGTTAATTTTACCTGTGTTCCACGTTTCCCTTTTATCATCTTCACTACGATACTATTTTTCTTTCCATTTATAGCTACGTCGTCGACGTGTGTTATTATATCTCCAACCGCTAGCTTTGCCTTGCTTGCTGGTGAGCCATTGAAAATTGCGGTTATAATCGGACAGTCGCTGTTTATATCGTAAACAGTTTCGATACCTATACCGCAATACTTACCACTTGTATTATTCTTGAAGTTTTTGAATTCGTCTTCGTTAAAGTACGAAGAGTATGGATCGAGTCCCCGTAACATTCCATCGATAGCTCCGTCTGCTAATTTCTGATTGCTAACATTTTCGACTATATACTTATCTTTTATTAGAGTATTTACCTCGTCAACCAGTGGTTGCATATCGTCTAGCAATGATGTCTTAGGTGGTATTTTATTTTCTTCCTCTTCGTCGTCATCTGCTAATGTAAGTTCGTTCGTGCCGACAATGCATAAAATGTATATTATGACAAAGGAGAGCAGTCTAATTTTGCTTTTCATCATATTGAATATGTTTGTTAAAAGAATATACGCTATATACGCAAATCGTTGACTTAGAATAGTATCACGTCTTACTAATTCGTGACAATCGAGACTATTATTTAATATCTTTGTTTTTGTTATTCTCATTGAGACAGATAAGAACCGATGGTTTTTTCTTATACTAGAAATGTATTATGCAATTTTTTTCACATACCTTTTTATTTGTTGTGTTGCTAGCTTTAAGTAAAATAGCGAATTCGAGTGAAATTCAAACGCTTATCAATTAATATGCTTTATCGATAGAAGTTAAGAGAGGAGTAAATCTTCGACAGTGTAGAATCCGTTGTCTTTCTTTTGTAGTAGTTTCAAGGCACACTCGACGGCACCTATTGCGAATAGTCTGCGACTATATGCTTCGTGGTCGATTGTTATGGCGTCGTCGTTGCCGATAAACATAACTTTATGCTTTCCGAATATAGAACCACCGCGTATCGAGGAGAAGCCTATTTGCTCTTTTTTTCTGGTACCGGCTTGTTTTTCGTGTCTATCGAAGACGCTTACATCGTCAAAATTGAGATTCCTACTCTCTGCTACCGCTTTCCCG
>CALCWF010000037.1 GCA_937906355.1 uncultured Rickettsiales bacterium | reverse complement strand
CTTCTTCTTCTTGTCTCTTCTTCTCGGCTTCTTGTTCTTGTTTCTTCTTTTCTTCTTCCTCTTGTTTCTTCTTTGACCTCTTTTTTGATGACAGGGACAGGAGTGGCGACATCGTTGATAGCACTGCTATCGTTAATGCTGGTATCTTGTTGTTGTGGTTGTGGTTGTAGTAGTGATTTTAAAACCTTCATTGCTTGGCTTATATCGCTATAAACAAGTAGTTCATATATTGCTTTATATACGCTGGTAGCTTCTTCATTTTTTAATTCTTTTTTTGCAACATTTCCTTCCTTGTAAGTTAGTTTTAATTCTTTTTCATTTTCTTCTTTTTCGAATATGTAGGTTTCGTTGTTTTTGTCGGAGATTTCTATTTTTCCTCCTAAACACTCGTCGGTATTAAGCTTTGTTCCAAGCACTGTATTCTTTATCTCTTTTTTTACTTTTCTCACCTCGCTATTCTTAAATACATCTAATACATTGGTTAATTTTTCTTTTGAGAATGTACATTCCCCCTCAATTCTGTTGTCGTCATTCCTGTCGTTACGATAAACTAATTTAAATTTGTCTTTTTCTTCTTTTTCGAGCACGAATTTTAAATTATCGCCATATAGTAGTTCGCAAGTATGTTTATCAGACGCTGCATCCATTTTAATGTCTATCGCTCTAAAGATAGAGGAATCTTTATTGTTGTAAATTCTATTTATAACTGTTTTGTTTTCGTTAAGCTCTATCTTGATAGCTTTGTTATTATCATCGTTGATAAGTCCTTTCAGTATATTCATCAACATAGAGTCTTTTTTCAGTATATCCACCAGCATAGAATCTTTTGACGAAAGATCGGTGCTATCGTCATTAAATTCTTTCACCTCAGGACCATATTCTACATCGTCTTTTGTAATTGTGATTGTGCGTAATTGTTTGTTTTCGTTTTCTTTTCGCATATTCTCTTCGAACTCTTCTTCGGCTTTTCTTTTGGCTCTCTTTCGTGCTTCTTCTTTTGTTAACTCTATTTCAGGGAGTCTATTTTGAGTACTAATTATTTTTTCCTCTCCTTTTTCACAGCATTTAAGTATTGAATCAACTAATGATTCCCTTTTTTCTTTCTCAAGGAAAGAGTCAAGGTTGAGCATATTATTCTTTATATAATTGATTTTTTTACCTTTTTGATATGAATACTTTACATCAAATTCACCACCCAACAAAGAACAACTGAACTCATGTCCTTTCTTTTCAAGTTTGCATATTTCTTTATTATTGCGGCAAACCGTCGCTCCATCGTTCGTGACTTTAATCGAGTTTTCGTTGTATTTCAGCGTGCAGGCACCACCCACCTCACCAGTAAGTGTGAATTTATCCTCTTTTTCATAAGCCACGTATTTTTTACCTCCTTTTGTCCGTATAATGTCGGGATTATTCTCTTCTGAATCATCATAAACCAGGTAGTCTCCTTCTAGTTCTTTCCCATTCTTATCTTTTATCTTCTCAGATTTCACCATCCGGTACAGCCTTCTGGTCTTTATACCGTCACTAGTTTTTATCTCGAAGATTTCATTCTCTTGAAGATCTTCTTGTATTATTTTCATCAATATAGAATCTTTTGCCAGAACACCGCCACTTTCGTGTGCTTTGAGTTGATCACTATATATTACATCGTTTTCTGTAATTAAGATAGTATTATTCCCAACATTATCAAATTCATCGTCTTCTTTTGGTTGTTGTTCTGGTTGTTGTTCTGGTTGTTGGTCGAGTTCTATTACTTCTTGTTCTTCTTTGAGCTCAGTACCATTAAGGCGTTCGACTATAACCCGCAATCTTTTTTGCAACTCATCTTTTCTTCCTTGCAACTCAGCTTTTTTCTCTTGTAAATTTTCTCCTCCGATTTTTTGTTCTTCCGATGTGATATAAAACATTCCACGCATAATTGACGATACCTCTTCGAGTTCGCTATTGATGAGCAGACATTCTTTATATGCCGTTCCGGTAGAATAAATTAATTTATGTTCCCCGTAATTTAATTTGTATTGGGTGTTATCGTCACAATTCATTATTAATTGTGCTCCAAACGTATATGGCATTGTTGAAATAATATCATTACCCGGATTATCGCTACCAGAAGAAAATATTTTGTGCACAAGCTTTATTGCACAATTAGAATCGTCCTTAGGTGTATATGTTGTTATTTTGATATCTTCTTTCGTCACTGAATTCTTTGACAAAGATATTCCCACGTTTGTTTTTTCTTTAAGAAGGATTTCTTCTTTTCCTTTTTTTAGATCAAATTCGATAGATTTAGAGTCAGAGGCATATATCTCCATATTTTCTAAGTCTTTTTCTTCGGCGGATGGTAATCTTTTCAAATATTTAATTAAACGTTTCTCTTCACGACCATCATCAACACGCTGTTTCTCCACAGATATGCGGCACATGGCTCCAAGTTTTTCCTTTAACTTGACTAGTGGAAATGCAAATTCTGCTACTATTGTGTCGCCTACCATACAAGTACATATCGCCTGACTTTCCTTTTCCTCTTCTTCAAACAGTTTTTTCTTTTCTTCTTCGGCCAGTTTTTTCTTTTCATTTGCAAATTCCTTTTGACTAATTTCTTTAATTTCTGCAAATTTGTGCCTATTTTCTTTTCTAAATTTGAATTTGATAACATCTCCCGTACCATCACCAATCTCTGTTATCGACATTGATTCGAGGTTGTCGAATACAACATTGTATACAATGTCAATAAAAAACTTCTCTTCTACATTTGAATCTTCACAGGTCACATCGACAATCATTCCTAATATAGTTTCTAATTCTGATTTAACACCTTTTTTTTCTGAACATAAACATTCTACATTGACAAAATCTGTAAAGTCCATCAACTCCAGTTTATAACGATTATGACTATCACTATCGACTCTTTCAATTGTCATCATAGGTATACCACTTGCCGGACTCACCTTTATAGCTCTTTCGGCCGTATGGAATGAAAGATTTTTGTTAAAATACACTATATAATCATAATCCGTCCCATTGTTCTCGATGAGCGATACAGTAGAACCGGATCGATTCGTCCCCTTGATTATATCACCATTTTTATCATAAACTTCACTTACCCTTCCGGACCCGTTAACTTCTATCTTTAAAGTTTTATTAAACTTAGCACTATATAACTCTAGCACTTTCATAGCTAGTGAACCTTTTGATAGAGGATTGTCGCGGTTGCGATCTTCATACTCAAGTAATTTTATATCAGAACCATATGATACTTTTCCTTTTTCAATTGAAATAACTCTTGCGTCTTTCCTCAAACTTCTTTCCAAAAATGCACGGTAATCTGCACTACTCATTTGTTGATTGTTATTATCAATCACAAATTGCCACACTGCATTCTGTTTAGCAATATTTGGAACAATACTTATTAAACTATTATGTATATCAAGGAACGATTGCTTCTCGCCAAACACTTTTAATACTTCTTCTAAGAAATTATTAATTTTATTTTTTTCGATTGCAAAATACATCGCGTTCATGGTGTCCTGTCCTGTAAGAAACGCTTTTTCTTCTTTTTTATCAAGCATGTATTCCGCCATTATTTGTCGATAACGAGACCCGTTGTTAGACGTGACGATATTCGCAACATATATCCTCGCCATCGTGCATTTATTGAATATTATTTCATTTAGTTTCTCTGTAGTACTATCAACCGACTTGAACATGCATTCTAATATATCTTCGAGACAATCTTTTTTGAGATAAAAGGCTATTCCCACATCGGCACTATTTTCAGTGCACCCAACGCCATTATAAGTAAGTATTAGGTCTTCTGGCATAATTTCAAGTTGGTATTTATTCTTATAAAGATTATCATAGAAGTCAGTATGCAACTGCATTACTCCTTTGTCCTTATTTGTTACACTTTCGCCAGTCTTCTCGAGCTTCCCATCCTTATTTTTGACCTCCTTACTGAACTTCATAGTCTTATTCAATACTAAATTCTTTAATCTTTCCTTTGTCATACTCACCTCGTCATTGACGGTTGCGAGTGCATCCGCCAAAATTGCTAACATATCATCGTATCCTTCATTTCCTACTTCACATACCAACCTGTTATTATTTTTATTATTGCAATAAATTAACGTGGATTTGCTTTTATCAGGTTCATTCCTTTGGAAGAAATACTTTTCTTTTTCTTTAGAGAATGATATTTCTACATTAATCCTATCAGGGAACGTCAAACATAATGCATTATCTTTTTGTAGCATGCATGAACCACGTGCACTATCAACTGAGAATTTCAATCCGCAATCGCCGAAATTATTCACAAACTTATTTTCTTTAAATTCTATGGTAAGAAGATATCGGTCACTATTATCTATCTTCATTTTTCTATATGTTCCTATACGTGATCTGTTTTCATCGCCCGCGAACTCTCTGTAATCTCGACGTTCCCAAATATCACGGCAATGTTGTTGCCAATTCTTTGTCATCTTAAGTGCTCTATTCTTTTGAAGAATTTTTATTACTTCTACTAGAACAGATTTTACTGATAGAGAGTGACTATTTTTATCGTTGTCATATTGACAAAAAGAACCAGCATATACCGGTTCTTCGCCAAATATGATAAGGTTTCTATTTTTAATATTTGTTGATGACGTTCCTGCAACATAATAACCTAACCTCTCAGCAATCTTTTTAATTAAGGAAGTGCATCCATCATGTTCACAACTAATCGACTTAATTATGTCGCCAAAGAATCTCTCTTTTTCCAAGGACGAGATATTTTCTCTGTTACCAATAGTCCCAGCCTCTACATTAAATACGTAAACATGATTAATCTTCTTATTGCTAACCACTACTTGTTTGCACTCATTTAATGCTACTTCAGTTAAAATTTTCTTTGTTTCTACCCGAATTGCTTCTTTAATTCTATCCTCTTTTTCTTCTGGCTCTCCGTCTTTTTCTTTTGGGTCGTTTTCTAATCGTAATTCTATTTCTTTCTTCAATCTTTTAAGATTTTTATGATTAAATGTTCTGTACATAGTATCTAATATTTTTTTGCAACTTTCTTTGTCTTTTAGTGTAAAGCATACATTTGCCGATACTGATTCCCTAACTATCGGTTCTTCATACGCGAAGCTTGCATCACCATTTTCAACAGGTATATGTAACAGGAAACTTTCTCCACAAAGGTATTTTACATTGACAGCTTCAAGTCTGTCGATTAATATTTTAGACAGTTCTTCTATTGCACTTTCCCAATCACGCTCAGTATGTGCATTCATAATTTCGCATGTAGCTCCTCTGAGCTCCTCAACAATAACATCTTGTAATTCTTCTCCTTTGTTTAAAAAACATCCGACTGTGAAGTCTTCATTGATAGAGTAGTAAAAAGGTAGTCTTTCACCTTTGTTACCATTAATTGTACCAAGCTGGTATTCCCCGAATTTGTAGGATTCACCGCCTAAAGACTTAATTTCTACTACTTTATAGTTCTTGGCTACTATTCCATTTAACTCTCTCTCTTTCTCCCTGATCCGTTTTTTAATTAGGTTTTTCCTTCCTTCTTCGTAAAATTTATCATGTAACTTTTCCTTGTATATGGCCGTCTCTTCGGTCGTTATTACTTTTTTGTCTTTGACTACCGCGGTTTGCTTGTTCATTGCTTCTTCGACATATTTTGACAACTCATTATTATCAATAAACTCCTCCGTCTTTCCGACAACAACAAATAAGTTACACATAGCTTTTAATACATCATTGAGTTTATCTTTTTGAATAGTAATATCTACTACTCTATCTTTCGTCTTTTCATTTTTCGTTACTCTATCTTTCGTTATATCTATCCCGTACTCATTCTTTATAGATTCCCCGTTCTTATCCTCAACGTACTTTTCTACCGTTATTGCACTTCCTGTAACTCTCTTCACATAAGAAAATATTAAATTACTGTCTCCTTCTTGTTTGAGTCGGTAGAATTCACCGTTACCGAGTTCTATTTCTAGATTCCCACTCGTCGAGGCAAACTTCACCGAATTCTTCTTTTCTCCGAATTGTAACTCACCATTGTATATACCCTTGCTGGAGAACACGATATCATCACTCTTAAATTCTTTGTTACCTTCGACAAAAATCTTAATTTCTCCATTTACTTCTTTCATATAGATAATTTCTCCTTTGTTTCTTATTTCGAGAATTTTTTGCAGTATTTTTGCCAATAGAGAGTCTTTTGATAAAAAACTGATGTTATTTTTGTCTTCATCTTTTTCTTCTACAAGAGAGCCTTTTATACTTTCTCTTGTAATCGTGATATAGTGTTGAACTTTTTGTTCTACGCCGGCTTCGCTAAATTCTTTTTGTAACGATTCCTCTATTTTATCAAAAGTATCAGTAAAAAGGTTTTTGGATATGATTGTTGATATATCTTCTTTATCTTCTGCTTTATATGTTTTCGTTTTTATGTCTTTACCTTTTTTACTTCCTAACTCTAATGATCCTCCATTGACATTTTTGACGTACCATTCAGTGAACTCATTACTGTCGAACCTATTACTGACGAACTTATTATGCTTATAATCGACTATACTTACTTTTTCGCATGACTCGAACATTATCTTACCTAATTTCTCCCTTATTTCTTCAACCGCTCTTTTAGGAATAAATGCTTCAGATATGGATTTTAATGTCTCAACTAAATTGTTTGAAAATGTATATTTTATAAGTGTATTTCCTCTCGCATAACTTATTACCGACTTACCGCCTTCTTCTCCCATAAGAGTAAAGCCGTCGTTATCGGAAAGTTCTATCTCTACTTCTTTGCAGTTATAGAACTCTTTATATGCCTCCTCTTCGTCGCTTTTTGCGAATATACTACCAATAGCATGTGCTTTGCG
>CALCWF010000036.1 GCA_937906355.1 uncultured Rickettsiales bacterium | reverse complement strand
GTTCCTATTGGAATTTCCGACAAAGGTAACGTCATTCCCAATTTTGGAAGTATTCCTTCTATTGCCCGACGATTAACTATCGTATCACCAACTTTCAAACCTTCGAGAGAAATCATATATTCTTGTTTACCGTTTTTATATCGTATTAGTGCTATCTCGGCATTCCTATTTGGGTCGTATTCAATCGACACTACCGTAGCCTCCACGTCAAATATAGTTTTTTTGAAAGCTATTTCACGATACTTTACCTTATTTCCGCCACCACGGAAACGCATTGTTATATGCCCAAAACTATTACGTCCACCGGAAGACTTCTTCGTCCTCACGAGTGCACTGCATGGTTTATTTTTACGACTACCACTCCTTATCAAGATAGTCCCCCTTAATGACGGGGTACGAGGTTTTCTTAAACTTAAAACAGCCATAAATACTACAACTTATATCACTACTATTTTTTTGAAGCTTCCATCTTATCGGAATCCAATTCTATCTTCATACCCTTAGCTACCGTAACATATACCTTCTTATACTTCGTCGTTCTTCCGTCAACGCCTCGAAAAGACTTTTCATTAATCGGCATATTCAGTATCCTAATACTATCAATCTTAACTGAATAAACTTTCTCAACTAACTTCTTAACACTATCCTTCTTCGCGTCTCGCGGAACAACGAAAGTGTAGATATTCTTCTCTCGTAACTTATACGTCTTTTCTGTATTTAAAGCTCTAACTATTCTAATCACAGGAATCAACTAAAACTTTTTCAATTTTTTTAACGGACTCAACGTCTATCAAGACGATATCAGCGTAGAACAAATCTTTTGCTGTCAACATATTATTTGATACAAACTTGACATTTTTTAAGTTTCGCACAGATAGTAAACTGTTAGCATTGACACTACCGTCATTTATTATAACAATATTATCGTCACGCTTAGAGAAACTGGATAACTTTTCCTTCGATTCTTTCGTTCTTAAACTTGAGAACTGAGTGGTTTTAACAACGAATAAGTTATTATTTCTGACGGCTTCGGATAGCAACATACATCTCGCCAGTATAGCTTCACCTTTTGGAATTTTCACATCTGCCTTAACGGCACGAGGACCGAAAGCAACACCGCCACCTCTCATTTGAGCCGCTCGACATGTTCCTTGTCTTGCGTTACCTGTATGCTTTTGCTTGAACGGTTTCTTCGTCGTTCCGGAAACCTCAGAGACGTTTTTCGTTTTATTTGTAGGAGTAAACCACGCACTCTTCATACGTGAGAAATACATACTCATAAAACGCACATCGTATGGCACACCAAACACTGCATTACTTAACGTAATCTTCTCACCTAACGATTTCCCGCCACTAAGCGAATAAATATCAACCTCCACAAACGACACCATTAATAATATTATTATCGTCACTGTACTTTTTCACAGCATTATTTATATAAACGATAGCTCCGCTTTTCCCAGGAATAGAACCGCGAATAGCTACCGTGTTACTATCCTTATCAACACAACAAATTGTCAAATTTTGAACACAAACATTTTTATCCCCCATATGTCCTGCCATTTTCTTTCCTTTAAATACGCGTCCAGGTAACGTTCTATTACCAGTAGAACCGAGCGAACGATGTGTCAACGAAACACCGTGCGTAGCACAAAGACCACCAAAGCCATAACGCTTCATAGCTCCTTGAAAACCCTTTCCTATCGTTCTCGACCTGACGTCGACAATAGCATTATTTAAATAATCTCCAACGACCATTTCCATATTCTCGGCAACGTTAGCACTCTTATCGAAGACAAACTCTTTCACGACATGACACTTCTTACTATTCTTCTTCGTTAGTGCGACCGCTTGTGGCTTGTTAATTTTCTTTTCCTTGACCTCACCGTTTCCGCTCATCACGATACTTTTCTTCTTTCCATAGTCACGAACACCCAATACGTAGTTCGGAAGAATCTTCACGAGAGTGACCGGAACGATTTTATCGTCCAAAAATAGACTTGTCATCCCTAATTTTTTACCTATCAACGCTATTCTAGACATCGAGATATCAATGAAAATGCTTTTTTTATTTGCAAGTTTTTATTTCAAAAATCACAT
>CALCWF010000035.1 GCA_937906355.1 uncultured Rickettsiales bacterium | reverse complement strand
GATACTTTTTGTAAACATTTCCTGCCGACTTTCCCTAGTTACACCTTTAACCCACCCTGCATCTTTTAAAACAGGATCCATATCCTTTAATATAGTTTCCATTTTTTTATAAGTAGGATTATCATAATTTACTGACTTGTAGATTTTATATACTGCAATAATAGATTTTTTTGAAGGTGTTTTATCAAAGGTAATATTTTGGGGCTTTATAATATGTTCAACCTCTATCTTGTTCACTTCCTGCATCAGCATTGGTTCTATTTCTTCAGCTGCAGGTAAAAAAATCCACTGCTTACCTAAATATATGAATATAACTAAAAGAAATATTGCCAAACCACCATAAGATCCACTCAGTATTTTATTTATGTTTTTTATATTCGTCATTTTGCCCCCTTACTATTCTTTTCTAATCGCGAACGGCGGATACACGATCCGGTTATACAGTATGTAAATTAGCTATATAAGAAACATATGAAGCCTGAATAACAGCTGCTTTTCCATTGGCTACACCAACTTCATCCGTTTTTATTTGGTTGTCTATAAAGTTCCTATCGAACGGAACCGCTATGTATTTATTAAGTAAAAGTTACACAATAATTGCGTAATTTTCACATATCATTTAACAAATAGATTAATTAAATTTAAAATAACTTTAAGTGTCCCCGATAAAAGTATTCAAGAGCGTGATAGTTGATAGCGATTCGCAGTCGACGGACGACGGACAAACAAAAGGACAAGAGGGGAACGATGTGAAAAATACTGGCGATACCGGCGTTAATAACGGTAGCGGTGGTAGTAATAACAGTAATAATGTTGTTTCCGCTGATATTAGCAATAGCACTACGAATCAACGTGCTAAGTAGTTTAATTTATTGACGGTGTGATTGCATAGTTCGGTCGGAATGTAATTTAGAGACTAAAATAGTTTAAATAGATTTGCATTTAAAAAATGTCTAATAGCAATTACTATTGCGATGCTATGGGTCAACTCATTGATTTCGGTGGTAAAAATCCAAAAGGGAAAACGCGAACTGATCCGAAAGAAGCGGATCTGGTGAGCTTGCTACCTCGTTTGAGAGCGTTAAAGGGAGAAATGATAGTGTTTAATATATGTGATAACGTTATTGCGGATGATGAACTATTAACGAATTTGGTTCGTGAGATTGTAATGTTAAAATGCATGGGAGTTACTACAATAATCGTGCCAGACGCGAATGCGAAGGCAGTCGAATATTATAGAAACAATTATAATATCAGTGATCCTTTTGCGAATAAAGATTTTCAAGAGGCGTTCGAGTGCGTTGACGAGCTAGAGATATCGATGAAACAAGGATATGCGGAGAAGATTGCGAAAATAGCCAGATCACTCAATACAATGCCACTAGTTGTAGGCGGAAGCAGTTTAGACGTTGTATTGCCGGACGAAATAGTTAATAAAAATGTTTCAACATTTGACTCTCCGAGAACGATCTATAATAATTCTAACATGCAGACTAAAAAGAAATATTCCATCGATATGTTGGATGAGCTTGTTAAGACGGATATATTACCAATATTGATTCCAACTTTCAAGGATCAGAATGGCAATAACTATGTATTGGAAAGTAGTTTGTTTGGTGCGTATATTTCGCAATATTTATCAGCGTTAAAGTATGTGATTATTTATACAAAAGATCCAATGATTCCTTCGGGTTGTATTTATGGAATCGAGAGATTTACAAAAATTTTGAAGACCAGCAATTTTAATCGAAAAACGTTGAGTTTTTTAAATTCCGGCGTCGAGGCAGTCAGAAGTGGCACACAGGGAACTCACGTTATAGACACAAGAAATGTTAATTTGCTTGAGGAGTTTTGCGGGAGCAATTTTTCTGGACTATTCTTATACGACGATACGTTGAATCAGTTGTAGCGTCGTTATTTTCCATGATAGCTGGATGATGAAATCTATGAAGATTGATTCTTTATTATTGCTAACAGGAAAATTTACGTTAACATCGCTTAATGTAGTTGTATTAAAGAGTATTAATTATTGCTATTTATATTAATAAATAGACATTGACGCGTCTGTTATTATTTTAATCAATAAAACTATGATTCCACAAAAGGTTGGCACTGATGTTGATTTGAATGAACAGATTGATAAGGATATAGCTAAGGCAGAAGAGAAGTCAAAACAAGACATCAAGAATAGCAAACCACGGATGGCACAGGCTGTCGCTATGAAATATATTAAATATGTAGTTATTTGCTTCACGGTGATTAGCATTGGCTACAAGATGTTTTTTGCTAAAGAGAAAGAAGAACCAAAGCACAAAAAAACAAAAGTGATGAAATCATCAAAGGAAGATGAGCAACAGAAACTCGCCTCCGGTAAAGTTGGAAAGACGAAAGATAACGATATTAGCAGAGAAAAAGTAGACACAAAGACGGTTCTCTCTGTTGACGAGCAAGCGATGTCGAATTTTGAAGTTTTAAATGACATTCAAGTGCCAAAAATGCAAATTCCGACAGTTCCAAACGTTCCAACTATCGATAAAATAACAATTGCAGACAAAGAAAATTCTAGTCGTGATAATGGCGACGGCAGAAATATCGCAATGGACAAAAAAGAAAAAAAAGACGACGATAAGATGAAAACTGGTAGCACAGAGGAAGACAAGAAAATAGAAGAGAAGAAAAGTAGGAGGGATGTCTTACCTGAAAGTAGTAGTGATAAAAAGGAATCAAGGTTTACGGTAAAATCAAAAGATAAGAAAGACGCGAGAAGTGGTAGTCTACCTAATTCGCCGTTGTCTTCCAAAATTTCAGAAGAAATGAATAAAAAGAATGGTAAAAAAGGAACACAGAGTTCAAAGAATGAGAGTAGCTCTATGAGAGCCTTGGACGAGATGTTTGTGCTTAGCGGGCAGGGGCAGTCAAACAACGATAGAAGGAACTCAACCGAAAGTAAGAACGATTTTATCGTATTTGACGGTTCGAGCGTTTCGATACAAGAAACTTCTATGGTGCAATCAGATACAAATATAACAAGAGCATCAAATCTTGAAAATACGATTGCAACTGGTAAAGTAATAGAAGGCGTCTTGGAGATGGCGATAAATTCTGAGTCAGCTGGTACGATAAGAGCTGTCGTTTCCAAAGACGTATTAGGAGAGAGAGGAGACAAGATATTGATTCCACGTGGTTCGCGTGTATACGGCTCGTATGCGAAGACGACGAGTGCGCTTCAAAGGCGTCTTTTGATTACTTGGAATAAAGTGATTAGACCTGATGGTATTACAATCTCGATGCAGGCTGATACGTATGATCAGACTGGAAAGAAAGGTATAGAGGGCAATATTGACACACGATATGGCGAGATGTTTAAAAATTCGTTGTTATATTCTTTCGTGATGCTTGGTTCGGCAGTTGCTCTCGAGAAGATTGCCGGCATCAAGGGAACGACACAGTATTTATCGAACGGAACAGTTGCGACGGCGAATGTTACGCCGTCGAATATTGCCGCGAAAAGCGTAATAGAGACTACACAGGATATTACTAAGAAAATGACGGACGGTCTTTTAGATGATCTTGATTCAATTATTTCTGTTCCACAAGGAACGTTAATAAAAATAATCTCTAATACAGATATTGTCATTCCTGTTGAATATAGACGCTATACAGGTGGTGTTTGATTGAATTAGTTACTATCGACTGATATGTCTAGTAAGATATATCGAGTTGATGTTGTAGTTGGTGTATGCGATTGATGTATCATCGGTGTATAGTTACTCGTATGGTTTGTTGTGTGGATTATGCCATTAGTTCGTTTTTTAAAAAAATGGTTTTTCGACATTGATAAGTTTACTCTTTTTTTTGCTTTGTCGCTGTTTTTTTTAGGTATGCTGATGTCGCTGTCTGTCAGTCCCGCTATGGCGAAGAGAATTCATGTTGGTAGTTATTATTTCACGATTCATCATGTCGTTTTCTGTATGTTTGGAATATGTATAATGCTACTATGTTCGATGTTGTCGAAAATGTCGATTTTGAATTTTTCGTATATAGGTTATGTATTTTGTATTTGTTTGCTTATATTTGTGCTTTTATTCGGTCATTCAATTAAAGGTTCACGTAGATGGATAAATCTTGGTTTTTTCTCTCTTCAGCCAGCGGAGCTAATGAAACCATTTTTTATTGTTTTAAGTGCGCATTTTTTGTCGATAGCAAAAACGGATCGTTTTGTTCCAATTATTTCTATAATGAGCTTTGGTTTTTTGTTATTACTATTTATTTTACAGCCAGACTTTGGAACGTTTATTTTATATAGTATTGTATGGTTATCGCAGGTTTTTCTTGGTAATTCACGACTGACGATTTTAGCTTATTCGTTAGTTCCGGCGTCAATCATTGTTGTCGTTATTGGTTTTTTCTTTTTCCCGCATTTTCATTATAGAATAATGAACTTTCTTTTCTTAGAGAGAGGACGTGAACAATATCAGACGAGAAAATCGATTGAAGCTATTCATAACGGAGGTCTTTTTGGAACGTTGCTTGGAGAAGGAGATGTAAAGTATCAGCTACCGGACGCACACACGGACTACATTTTTGCTGTTATTTGCGAAGAGTTTGGCGTTATTTTTGCATGTGGACTGATAATTTGTTTATATATTTTTGCTTACCGTCATCTTGTTTCGAATTTTATGAATCAGAAATACGAGATTCGTGTGATATACGGACTCGTGCTGATGTTTACGATGCAGACGTGTATACATATAGGTGTTAATATGAATATTTTCCACAACAACGGCGATATTTCTGCGTCACTTTTAGATTTTTGGCGCATTGTTTCTTCTTTTTCCAATATTATTTCTTCCAGACTTTCTCTGGTCTTTTCTGATTCCGAATCTTTGGTCTTAGAACTATATACTTCTCTTTTTATAATATTTTACCTAGTAAGGGGATGACGTTTCCGTTTATTAGCTATGGCGGTTCTTCGATGCTAGCAAGTTCGATTATTTTTGGTTTTTTACTTGCTTTTACAAGAAAGAGTTACAGTTATGATTCGTCATTTAAGATGTTTAAGAATGTTTCGTTTAAGATTTCTAAATAGTTTTTTTAAAAAAAAGGACAATACGCGACAAAAACAACGCGTCGTTGCGATTGCAACTGGCGGAACCGGTGGACATATTTTTCCGGCGATTACTCTTGCAAAGAAATTAGTTGAGGAGGGGAGCTATGTTATTTTTTTCACAGACAAGAAAATATTCAACTATCTTAATAAAGACGATTTTTTGATAATGTGCAAAACGTTAGAAATAGTTCAGCTTTCGGCGAGAAATGATTCACGATTCACGCAGATAGTCCTGATGGTCAAGGATTTGTGTATAAGTAGAAAAATATTACGTGCTAATGTTTCTGTTTGTATTGGATTTGGCGGTTTTGCGTCTTTCGCACCAGTTTTGTTTAGTATTTTGACGTTCAAAAAGACGATAATTCATGAGCAAAATGCAGTTATGGGGCTTGCAAATCGTTTATTGCTACCTTTTGTGAGTAAGTGTTTGTTGTCGTTTGAGAATACGCAGAAAATAGGGAGATTATTTAGAAATAAGTGTATTTTTGTTGGAAATCCAATTCGTGAGAATGTTAAGGAATTTGTTTGTTATTACGACAATTCCTCCGTCAATTATCGTGCTTTTTTTAAGATAAGCGACGTTATTAATTTGACGATTACCGGTGGTAGTCAGGCGTGTGATTTATTTGATAAGATTGTTCCAGAAGCGATTGCTATGTTGTCGGAGTCTATCTTGAAAAAGATATATGTGAATCACCAGTGCAGAGAGAAAAATTGCGAGATGCTTGAAAAGTTTTACGAGGAACGAGGTATTAAGCATAATGTTAAGCCCTTTTTTTATGATATAGAGAAGTTATTTTGTGGTTCTCATCTTGTTATTGCACGTTCTGGTTCTACAACGATCGCTGAATTAAGTGCTCTTGCCGTTCCGTCGATTTTAATTCCATTGCCAACCGCGACAGATAGCCATCAATACGAAAATGCTAAGTTGCTTAGGAATAACAATGGTGCTATTTTGTTAGAGCAGGGCAACTTATCTAAGAATGAGTTAAGTTTGTTGCTGACCGATCTTTTTACACATGACGAGCAATTGTATGAAATGAGTAGGAATTGTCGCAGTATGGCGAAAATTGATGCTGATGTAAAGATTGTTGAAGTGATAAATGGTTTTCTTGGATTGTCTAATGATAAGATGAAATTTACTGACGCGGAGAATAAAAAGAATGACGCGAGATATATAAATGATAACGTTGGTCTCGGATAGTTTTTTTCTACTTTACTGATCGGATCAATAACTATTTCGTTATTACTTTTTCGTATTATTATTAGAAGTGACTAGCTAATTGCTTCGAATCCAGAGACTATATCACTTAGTTCGGACGTTATGTTTGCTTGACGACTCTTGTTGTATTTTATTTTCAAATTATTGATAATTTCTTGTCCGTTTTTAGTAGCATTATCCATTGCGTTCATACGACTTGACACTATTGATGCGAGATTTGAGACATATGCATCGTAGATCTGTGTTCGAATATAAAACTCTACAATTGACAACGGCATGCTGTTTGTTTCTTCTATGTTGACGAAATCGGCTTTATCTATGTTGATATTCCTTGCGTCGATAGGCAATAGTTGCGTATTTACGACACTGCAAGATATTATATTTTTGAATTTATTATAGACTATATTTATACTGCAAAACTCGTCATTTGCATATGCTTTGACGAAATTGTTAACTACCGTGTTGATACTTTTTGTATCACAAAAGGCGGCATCCAGATTTTTATCCATTTTGTAGACGTTAACATTTAATTTTAGTGCATTTGTCTCTAAGAACTTTACTGCTTTTTTGCCGACTGGTAGAATTGTTAGTGAGAAACCTTTTTTTTGCTCTGTTTTTATTATATCTGTAATTTCTTTGAACGCCATTGTGTTTACGTTACCGCACGTTCCTTTATCGCTCGTCAATAGAATGAAGAGTTTATTTTTACAAACATCTGTTTTTTTCTGCGTCTCGACGCTTTCTTTGTCGCCATTGTCTGTCTTGTAATTTGAAAGATACTTTATTATTTCTGTTTTTTGAGATGTGTTTTTTAGATAATTAATAAGAATTTCACTTGCCATCGTGCTATATCTATTTGAGACGGAAGCCATTTGTTTTATCTTTGCTATTTTCGCCGTTGCTATCATTTGCATCACTTTCGTTACCTTGATTGTTGAGGCGATACCAGCGATTCTTTTTTTGATTTCAATTAGATTAGACATTGTAAACTTATCTAATGTCAGTTAACTTATTTAATTATCAATAGATAGATATAATTAATTATAATTGATATTTTGGTTGTCTGCGAATTACATTTATAATTTTATTTTTAGTTAATGATAAATCTGCGAAATAACTTGTTTTTCCTTCTTTGCGATTATAGAAATGCTTTCTTGTGACGGTTTGAAACTCGTTTATTTTGTGTAGTGAGAATATTTTTATTGTTTGTTGTTTCGAATTCGAAGCATAGATAAAATGCTCGCGTTTTCTATTTCGTTGCTGGGGCGGAAGGATTCGAACCTCCGGATGGTGGGACCAAGACCCACTGCCTTACCACTTGGCTACGCCCCAATGCAGAAACAAGTCTTTGTGTTTTTTATAAAAAGCAAGTTTTTACACTGATTGTTGCGTAAAAAGCGAAAGCAACGGAGGAATAAGTTTATTTTTGTCGATGTTAATCTTTCACTTCTATCATTTTGTTTAGTTTTTTTCTTGTCGAAAGCAACAGAGTAGCGAAGCAGAAGGTGATTATGGCGAATATAGAGAAGAAATGAGTTTTGCTTACATATGAATACAAACTACCGACAAGACCGGAAAGAAAGTTTGCGACGCATATTTCGAGCGACATGATTCCATAGCATAGACCCATGAATCTCTTTGGTGCTAGTTTCGCCACCAGTGAATAACTAACGGGAAATACGTGTATATTTCCGAGAGTTTGGACGAAATACATTGCTATAATCCATAGCATTGATATCGTTCCTTGCTTTTCTATGAAGTGGCTTGCGACGGCTAATATGACAAAGGACAGTCCGAGCAAAAAGAGACCGACTATAAATTTTCGAACATATGATACTTCTTTACCCATTTTTGCTTTTCTTTGCCACGTTGCCCCCAGTAGTGGCGTGAATATCCAGATAACGATAGGACCTATTGCGTAAAACCAAGGAGTTGGAATGATGGAGTCGCCGACTTTTCTATTTATAAACTTATCGGTGAATAGGGCGATTGTATTCCCTTCCTGTTCGTAACATACATCGTATGCATTTACAAACACGAAGAACAGGATAAACATTGCAAGTAAACGAATTTTTTCAATTCTTGTTAGAATTGCTCCTTTGAGAAGATTTGCTTCTTCTTTTACCTTTTTAACAACCGGTTTTAGTCCAAGTTCTCCTAGTGTTTTTTTTGCTGTTAGAATATATCCGATTTGTCCTATCATTATGCCGAAGCCAGCGACAGAGAAGGCGTATTTGTAGCCGTATTTTTGACCGACGTATCCGCAAGCAAGTATCGAGAAGAACGTTCCTACATTTGCGAAAATGTAGAAGAAATTGAATCCGGAGTCTCGCATTGTATTGTTATTTTTGTCATACATCATTCCAACGAGCGTATTCATGCCGGTTCTTATCAAACCAGTTGCAATTACTATTAGTGCTAGACTTGGAATAAAGAGGTTTTCGTCGCCGGTGCCGAGTAGAATTAATCCGAAAAATCTACACCATGAGCCAAGCGTTATTGCTTTTCTTTGTCCGATATATGCGTCGACTATGTATCCGCAAATCAACGGAGCGAAGTATGCGAAGCCACAGTATAGACCGTAAACGTATGATGCTTTTTGTTGTGAAAACATCATGTCTTTAACCATGTATAGAACTAGACAGAAACGCATTCCGTAGAACGAGAATCGCTCCCATGCTTCGATGAATGTCACTGTATAGAGTCCTTTTGGATATTTTGACAAGACACAACGTAGAGTTGACATGGAAAAACAGTATATATGTGAAAGGTTTTTTTAAAAAACAACTTTTATTACAGTCGATATATTATCGATCTAAACGATACATAAGATATGTGTTAATTATTTTTTGATATTTATTTTCAATATTGACAAGTAAGTCGTTGATTATTAAGAGTGAGATATCAGATCTGTCTAGGTTGAGTTGTATGAATTTTTGTGCGAAAGTTATTGCGATAGTTATAATTTTGTCGTTTATTGTGACAGGTTTAGTTGCGTTGATTGATTAATTGTTTTCTTGAATTATAAACAGGTGTTTTGCACTTCTTACCATTTTTATTTGATTTTGGTATTCCTTGAGAATATGGTGAGAGAGAATTTTTTGGATTATGAGGAAATTTTGATAAAAATTTATTAGGTCTAATAACAGGAGTGGCTGTTCTTTTTTCTTTAAAAGGAGTATTGTAATAATGATTT
>CALCWF010000034.1 GCA_937906355.1 uncultured Rickettsiales bacterium | reverse complement strand
GCCGGGATATTTTACATACTACTCCAGAGAAGATAGTGCAATTGAACGTGAAAAAAAATCTTATCGGATCGGTCGTGGCTGGTGGCTTATGCAGTGCTAACGCACATTATGCGAATATGCTGTCTGCTATATATTTACCTCTCGGGCAAGACGTTGCAAATATAGTAGAAGGTAGTCAGGGTATAACATATTGCGAAGTTTGCCGTTCCGGTGATCTGTATTTTAGTGTCAACTTGCCGAATGTAATTTGCGGTTCAATTGGAAACGGGAAAGATTTAGATTTTGTGCGTAAAAATTTTGAGATAATTGGGTGCATTGACAAAGCTGGAAATATTATAAATAACGCCAGTTCGCGTCTATCGAGTATAATAGGTGCTATTGTTTTATGTGGTGAGCTATCGCTCATGGCTTCTCTGACAAACGAAGACGAACTAGTTAAGAGTCATATAATCTTGGAAAGGAGAAAAAGAACGTTACGATAAAATGAAGCGTATGCAATTCAGAATAATTTACTTTAATGAAAAAATTATTATAATAGCCTGAACTATAGGATGTCTAATAGCGAAAATAGTAAAAGTACATTGAGCTCTGATGTCAATTTTGACAGTTTCGATTTTCCGGAAAATATAGAAAGAAAAGTTTTAGACGATCTCGAAGAGCAAAAAATATTGAGTCAAAGTAATGAAGCTAAGAAAAATAGAAATTTGTCTCCTCGTTTAAAAATTTTATTATTTGTGCGTATTATTTCTGGTATCGTTTCTCACGTAGCAATACCAACTTTTATTTTTAGTTTTTTCTTTAATGTGAATACATTGGTTACGTTATTTATATGTTTACCGATTGGCTGTATATTAGGCGTTACAGATGTTATTGAAGGTTTAAAAAAAACAAAGAAAGACGATCAGCAAATTTCAGATATCGAAGACAGGGAGAAGTTTTTAATAAAAAAAATACGTAGAGTAAATGAAAACTTAGAAAGTGTAAAATACGACAATCAAGAGAAGAACGATGTTCGACCTTTAAGAAAAGAGCATGAAAAACTCTTAAAGAAATGTGATGAAAATGAAAAAAAGCGTCAAAAGGATCAGGAAGAGAATAGAAAAAATATCACGAATATATATGACAAATTAAATGACATTGACTCTATTGTCAAAGATATCAGGCAGGCAGGCTTAGTTCATGGTTAAAAAAACAATAAACCTAAAATCTACAACTGCACAAGCTGTAACCATTTTATAAAAAAACCTCTTTATAAAAGTCCTCTCTTGCCGCTACATTTAATAAAACTAATTATATCCTTCATATTCTTATTTTTTTCTTTTTCATATTTCGTCAAAATATCGATTAGATTGTTTTCACTGCTGACGAATTCTTTGTAAAACTTGTCGATCATTTTTATGTCTTTAAGAGAAAATTTCGATCTTTTTAGCCCGATAATATTAGCACCGGCAATTCGTGTTGGTTTTGCCGTTACTATCGCAAACGGTGGCACATCGTGTGCGATAGCACACGCTCCGCCTATCATAACATTGTGCCCTATGTTTACGAACTGATGTACACCGGAAAGTCCACCGACTATTGTGTCGTGTCCTATTTTAACATGTCCTGCTATACCTACGCAGTTCGTCAAGACGACTTTATCCTCTAAGAACACATCGTGTGCGACGTGTGACGATATATATAAGTAGCAATCGTTTCCAATGTGTGTCGTGTTCTTTGTTCCCGCTAAGACGTTGCCTACGTTGCTACCTCCGTTTATAGTGCAATACTCTCTAACTATATTGTTGTCTCCGATTTCAACGTTGCTCTCCTCACCCACATACTTGTTATCTTGCGGTTCGGAGCCTATTGACGCGAAGGAGAAAATTCTATTATTTTCGCCAATCTCAACTTTTCCGTTTATTCCAGATATTACTACATGTGGAGCTATTTTCGTGTTCTTGCCGATCCTTATATTTCCGCTTAGAACGCAATAAGCACCAATTTCAACTCCATTAGCAAGTTTGACACTTTTATCAACAATGGCTGTCGGATGTATCTTTATCATTAAAGATATCGACAAATTGTCGATGTAAAAAAATAAATGTCAATTAATGTCATAAATATGACGGTATTTCAATGTCGAAAAATGTATAGAGAATATATAACATGGATTAATATGGGTCGGATTTTCTTGCAATTTTTCTACATAGATAATCGATAATAGAATATAAGTATCGCTTGAAGAGCGGATCGGACGAATGAAGATGCTTATATAATTTTATTGAAAATAATTTTTTAATTCTTATCAATATAGTCGTATTCGATATGTCGAAGAATAAAGGGAAGATTTCGCAAATAATTTCTGGTGTCGTTGATGTTGTTTTTGACGACGGAGTTTTACCGAAAATAAATAATGCCT
Source organism: uncultured Rickettsiales bacterium (assembly GCA_937906355.1). Classification (GTDB taxonomy): domain Bacteria; phylum Pseudomonadota; class Alphaproteobacteria; order Rickettsiales; family Deianiraeaceae; genus UBA4311. The sequence continues at coordinate 10,582 of CALCWF010000034.1, read as the reverse complement.
TAACTTGTAAAGTTGGAGATAAAACAATTACATTAGAAGTCGTTCAGCATATTGGCGAAGATGTTGTCAGGACAATATCAATGCAGGCGACGGAAGGACTGAGTAGAGGAATTGAGGTTGTTGATACTGGAATGCCGATTTTAATTCCCGTTGGGGACGAGATTCTTGGGAAGATAATGGATGTATGTGGAAACGTATTAGATGGCACGACTGTGTCCGATAAGTGCGAGAGGTGGTCGATACATAGAAAGGCACCAGAGCTGAAAAATCAAACTCCACGTTCGGAAATACTAGTTACCGGTATAAAGGTTATCGACTTACTGGCACCTTTCTTAAAAGGTGGTAAAATCGGTCTATTCGGCGGTGCTGGTGTCGGAAAGACAGTTTTAATTACTGAGCTGATCAATAACGTTGCAAAGGCACATGGTGGAAAATCCGTTTTTGCAGGCGTTGGCGAGAGGACGCGCGAAGGTAATGATCTGTATCACGAAATGATGCAATCTGGTCTGATAGATCAAATGCATCAGGAAAATTCAAAGGTCGTTCTTGTCTACGGACAAATGAATGAGCCATCAGGAGCAAGAGCGAGAGTTGCCTTTTCGGGACTAACCGTTGCAGAGTATTTGCGTAATGTAAAGCATCAAGATGTTCTATTCTTTGTTGATAATTTATTCCGTTTTATTCAAGCTGGTTCCGAAGTGTCTGCATTACTTGGGCGTATTCCGTCGGCAGTAGGATATCAATCTACTCTTGCGTCTGAATTGGGGTATCTGGAAGAGAGAATTACATCGACAAATAAAGGTTCTATTACGTCAGTTCAGGCAGTCTACATTCCAGCTGATGATATAACGGATCCAGCACCAGCTACGACTTTCAGTCACTTGGATGCAACAATCGTTCTATCACGTAAGATAGCAGAAAAGGCCATCTATCCTGCTGTCGATCCACTTGACTCTGTTTCTCGTATACTATCACCATTAGTTGTTGGAGAGAGACATTATAAAGTTGCACGTAAGGTTCAGGAGATATTGCAAAGTTATAAGTCGTTGCAAGACATAATAGCAATTTTGGGTATAGACGAGTTGAGTGAAGCCGATAAGTTAACCGTTAAGCGTGCAAGAAAAATTGAAAGATTTTTATCTCAACCATTCTTTACAGCCGAGGTTTTCACGGGAACGCCAGGTAAGTTTATATCTCTGGAAGACACGATAGATGGGTTCGATGGGATCTGTGAAGGAAAATATGATGATATACCAGAGCAAGCGTTCTATATGGTCGGGAATATAGACGAAGTGTTAGAGAAGGCAAAAACGATGTAGCCACATATGACGCAAAACGCATGGTGGCGAGGATTGCTTGATCTTTAATTATTTTTCACACATTTGTTCTTTTATCCAGCCGATGAAATACAGTGAGCCGAATATGAATAGTATATTTTGTTTATTTTCGTCGCAATAACTGTCTAAATTGTGAAAATTCGAGATTTTGTCGCCGTCTATATTATTTTTCGTCGCTAATTCTTGCAACTCCTCCGGCTTAACAAAATCGTTAACTTCTTTTGGCACATCGAAGAACAGCATTTTATCGAAGTTAGCTTTTTTTAAAATTGGAAAAAAGTTTTTATAGTCTTTTCTCTTTAAACATGCAAATACTCCAATAATATTGCATTCATCGCCTCTTATGCGGTCGTTTTGGATTTCATTTGAACGTCCTTTGGCACCTTTTTCATTGTTCTTACGGTATGTTTCTTTACTACTGCTGCTATTATTATTTATAGCTTTTTTATTTTCAAAATCTGTTCTTGTTTGTTTCACAAATTCGCATAATACTCTAATTCCGTCCTCGTTGTGCGCACCGTCTAAATAGATTTTGAATAAATTAGTATTATTTTTGTGCTTTTGCGTTGCTTTCTCTTGCGAGAATAATTCATTTTTGTCAAAAGCAGTTCTATTTGTGTCTTTTACAGACTTACTATTACTGGTTTTGTTTTTATACCCATCTTCGCTGTCTCTGTTTTTGTCGTATATAACCTCAAGTCTACCACTCCATACGGTCGTCGAAACGCCGTCTCTAATAAAATTGTCATTAACTTTAAGAAATTTACAGACTTCTTTTGCTAGTGATGCATTTTGATATTGATGTTCCCCTAGTAAGGACGGCTCGAGACTATAATCTATTTTATAGTCCTTATTTTGGCGATACATTTTAGTTTTCTTTTCGTTAACAATTTTTTGCAGAACGGCGACGATCTTATCATTGGTATTTGACGTGAAGACAGGGACATTTGGTTTTATAATACCACCTTTCTCGTGTGCTATCTCTTCTAACGAGTCGCCGAGTTTATCCATGTGATCGAATGATATTGAAGTTATAATGCTAGCTAATGGTTTCTTGAATATATTAGTTGCATCAAGTCGTCCACCTAATCCTACCTCGAATATATAGTAATCTAGCTTTGGTTCAAGGTTAGCGAAAAACATGATAGCTATTACGGTGGTTATTTCAAAGTAACTAATTTCAGCAAAGTTTTTATACTTATCAATAATTTCCTGCTTATACTTATTTATCTCTTTATCCGTTATATATCTACCATTTGCATATATTCTTTCGTTGTATTCAACGAGATGTGGACTTGTATACATTCCTACTTTAAATCCTGCTTTTTCTAAAATTGTTCGTATAAAATTCACAGTCGAGCCTTTCCCGTTTGTTCCGGCGACGTGTATGACTCTATTTTCTATTTTCAGGTGTGGGTTGTCTACCTTTTCAAGTACATCATACATTAATCGTATATTCCAGATTTTATTTTTATTGGAAAATTCCTCCGTCCAATTGAACTCTTTCATTTCATGATGAAAAAATGTATAAAAATAATAAGCAATATACATATCAAATATAGGCAATAAACATAAAATAATAGACGAACCAGAAATTGACAAAAATATTATGTTATTTGACAATAATCATCTTTGCACGACCGATCGGTGTCAAAGTAAATACTTTTGTGTTCTGCGTTTCGGTGTTTTACAGTATTACGGATGAAGTATGGAAAGATAGATAGGCAAGAGGGCGATTTATATAATTCAGTGCGTAAGATAGACGACTATCTCTATACAATCGAATACGATCAAGACAAGTTAGATTACGAATACGCACACAAATATTACAAGGAAATTTATTTAAATAAAGACGGTGGATATAGTAATAGAAAAAGAACGGGTGCATGTAGTGCGATTAGAAACAGTAATCTTCTAGGCAGAAATTTCGATTGGTGCTACAGCAACAATAATACATATGTCATTAAAGTCAATGCAGGCAAAGATGATACAGGTAAAAGAACTTACGCAAGTTTAGGTGTAGCGAGCGATATAATCGAGACGGACAGCGAGATGAATAAATTTCGTTTACTACCATTCGTGACTCTTGACGGTATCAACGAAAAGGGCGTTGTTGTTGAGTTTAATATTGTTCCAGTTGGAGATAAGGGCAATACAAGAGGAACTAATGACGATCTTGACGGCGAACAAATTAGTATGGTTTTATTACCGAGATACATATTAGATCACTTTGCTACGGCAAAGGAGGCGGTCGAGTGGATACAGGAAGCAAAAATATACGGAAGCTACGGCAAGGACGAACAATACGAAGATCATTATTTAATAGCCGACGAAAAGGAAACTTATATTGTGGAGTTCGTAAATAATGAGGCGAAGATCATAAAGGCAGACACAAAGCCGTATATGACGAATTTTTATATATATGAAGCTAAATTCGAAGCAAACGGGCATATAGGCTACTCCGGCACAACATTACATGGTATAGGTCTGGAAAGATATAACATTATTGTCGACAATTACCGTAGAACGACTACACTACGTGGCATGCGAGACGTTCTAGAAAAAGTTAAAATGTCTAGATATGTAAATATAGACAATAAACCACTTTGGTATAGCGAATTCGTTGGTCTCTCGAAGAGACGTATATGCAATAGTTGCGATGAACTTACATTAAACACAGATAAGACCGAGTACGAGTCTATCATTAGGAATGTAAAAGAGGCTTTTAAAAATAGATCGAGAGATAAATGTAATACCTATCATACAATGCACTCGTCTATATACGATATAGAGAAGAGATGTTTGCACTTAGTTATTCAAGAGCGAGACGCTTCGACTGAGAGGATATTCTTATTGAATAATGATGTAGTTAGTTAAACGATATACTAGGGCTTTTTGTCGTCATCAAGTGTCTACATTAACCATAAGATTGATCGTGCCTTGATAGATTGTGTTTGATTGCACTTGATTGTGATGATTAAATAGATGTCGTTTTCAAGTGGTCATAGACTTGATATTTACATACTTATATTTACACATTACTACGCATTTGTGATTAGATAATATGCAAAATGGAACATGCTTTTCGAAGGAAAACGTTTATCTCGTATTCGGCATTGGTTCGACAGGAAGGGCAAGTATCGCGTTCTGTAAAAGACATTATCTACGTTTTTTTATCACATGTGATAATCGAGAGGAGCTTAAAAAGCTCACGAAGATCGAGGATATAAATATAAAAGAGAGTGATAAAATATACGATTATCACGATCTCGATGCCTTGAAAGAGAGCGGTATAACAACAATAATCCTATCTCCAAGTGTGCACGCACAAAACGAGCCACACGAGATTGTGAAGATAGCTGAGAAAAATAAAATTGATATAGTGTCTGATGTCGATTTATTCTATTGCTATCTTAGAGATTATAACAAAAAACATAGAGTCGATAAACAAATGATTGCTATCACCGGCACAAACGGAAAGAGCACAACGACGGCACTGACGGCACATATTTTGAATAGCTACGGAAGAAGAGCGATTGCCTGCGGGAATATTGGTCTAAACTGCTTGCTACTTGATGTAGAAAAATATGATTTCTTCGTCATCGAAATGTCGTCATATAATCTATATCTTACACATTACGCTCAGTTTAATTGCGGAGTATTATTAAATATTACGGAAGATCATTTAGAATATCATGGGTCTATGGAGAATTATGTAAACGCAAAGGCGAAAGCACTTTTGAACAGTCGAAGTGCATTTATATGTGTAGACGACAAATGGACGAAAGATATTTTTTTAAAAGTGAAAAACGGACTTCGTGAATATGTAAGTGATAGACGTGGGCGTGCGATTAATAATAACATCAAGCAAATGCCCGAGAAGTGTATTTGCGTTTCAAAGCTGAACGTATTGGAAGATGGGTTGTCGCGGAAAGACAACGTTTTCTACAAAAATGGGAAAAAGCTGACAAAAATTAATTTTGTAAATCTACCAGGTAGTCATAACATCGAAAACATACTATGCTCAATGTCGGTAGCCTTAAATTATAAGATAGCTTTTACTGATATTTGTGATTCAATAAAAAGGTTTACAAGTTTAAGACACAGACTCCAACTGGTAAAAACAGTTAATGGTGTCGACTTTATTAACGATAGCAAGGGGACGAATGCAGATTCGACGCAAAAAGCATTACAGGCGTATAAAGATAAGGATATATATCTTATCGCAGGAGGCAAAAGAAAAACCGCTGGTTTCTTCGCCTTGGAGAATGATCTGGATAATGTTAGATATGTATTTTTAGTCGGCGAGGCGAGTGATAGTTTTGCAGATGAGCTTAATAGCATCAACGATAGACGTAAAAAACAACATAAAACAGAAATTTCGTATCAAAAGTGTAAGACGATAGACGGAGCTGTGAAGATGTCGTTTGAAGTTGTAGAAAACGATCTTTTAAAAACGAAAAATACAAGAAAGATAAAAGAGACAAGACAGACTAAAATGGAGACTAATATTGAGAAAGAAAGAGCAAAAAAAAGCAAAAAGACGAAAGCTGAAAACAGAAAGCCAATAGTTCTACTGTCTCCACTGTGTGCCAGTTTTGATCAATATAAAAGTTTCGAGGAACGTGGCGATGACTTTTGTGCGTGCGTCGAAAAGTTAAGTCAGTGATTCTCGATGGTTCAATCGTTTTCCGATGTCGACTTTTCACTCGTTATTATTGTCGTCTTGTTGTCGTTTGATTATTTGCTGTAATTTAACGTTAATTCAACGTTTAATCGACTGATTTTACAATAACTTCTACTTTCTATTTCTTCTATTTTTATTTTTTTGTTTTTTTCTATTCTTATTCTTTTTTCTTCTCTTACTATCTTTTATCTTCTTTGTTATCTTTTTCTCTTTCTTCATTTTACCGGAGAAGATTCCATGCTTTGCTTTCTCTAATCGCCCCTTTGGTAATGCCTTGCCTGTCTTTTTTACAACCTTCTTTGCCCTGGCTTGCTCCTTCGATACGGTCATTATTTGTGCTATATCCTCGACAGTATCTTCGTATACAACTTGACTTACTTTCTCACTCAGGTTGCTTCCTCTGACGCCGTCGATAAGATACGTCATTAGTTCCTGACTTGCACCATATTGTTCTAAGTCGTTATACTCGTTTCTGTTGTTACTTCTCATTCCATGAGCTACATATGCATCTATTATTGCTTCTATCGAGAGAAGTGCAATGAATAAACCTAGAAATATCAAAGGAACAGCTAACGTAACATCATTCATTGTATTAACTATTAGTCCTTCTATCGCGAAGTATGCAAACATGACGCCGAGAGAGAATATGTTTTTCATGAAAAATTGCAAAAAGCCGTTCTTCGAAAATATACTCAGACAACATTGTGTATCTTTGACAATACTGAGTATATGTTTTTTTTGTGAAAACGTGATTTGTTTTGTAGAGATCAAATTATCTAGAATTGTCAATATTTGTCTTCTTCTTACAACAGGAACGAGAGCACCGGAAACTATAAAAAATATCGTGTAAGAAGTGAAGAATATCCAGAAATTTCTATCTATTGTATACGTTGGTGAGCCCGTATACTTATTGTATAGGTAAGAATCCAATGGCATCATCACTATAACACCCCAGACACCTGCCACAATTTCCATATAAAACCTAATAAGAAGGTTCGAGAAAAAATCGAAAACTTTCTTCATTTTTATACTAAACTCAGAATAATCGAAAGCAATCAAAAAATCATTATATAATTTGCAAGAATTTTTACTATTTTTTGTTTTTATATAATTTATTTTATATTATTTATATAACGTAGACATGCCTTTTAACGTGCCGTTCTATAATAATATCTAATGATATGTATAACAACTTTTGATTGATATAGTTCGAAAATGGTTGTCTACAAAAAACTTGCAAAATAAAAAAGCAATATGACTATAACTCGTTATAATTTGTTATAAAATAACGACGTATGGCGAAGAAAAATAGAACATTGGTATTACTTACAAACGAAGAAAGCGGTTATTCCTACGTTCGTTGGGTCGACCCACGTAAGAATCAAACAAAGTTGGCTTTCAAGAAATTCGATCCGTATATTAGAAAACACGCTCTATTTAAGCAAAAGAAACTAGTATATAACTAATAGATATTAATTAAGATAAACGAAGATGGCACCTGGTAAAAGCAATTGGAATGAAGTGAGGTAGAGAGATTTTTTGACGAATAGAATAATCTGTAATTTAGAGTAGGTAAGATTGATATTTTAGAAATGACAATAATAAATTTTTTAGCAATGGCTCTAGCGTCGTTGTTAGCTTTTGCTACGTATTATTACTACGACAAATATAAACAAATGCTCGCCGATAATGGAGCATTGAAGGATAAAAATACAGAATTGGAAAAACAAAATAAAGATCTCAACGACAAGAAACAAGAAGTTGATATCGAACTGGCAAAAGTGCGTGGAGAACTACAATCTCTAAAAGACAGTAAAAAGCAACAAGAAGAATTGACGAGAGAAATGAAAAGTGCATTCGAGAATTTATCGAATAATGCTTTAAAAGAGCAGAATAAGACGAACAAGGAGGGCATCGAGGAAATATTGAATCCACTCAGGGAGCAAATGAAGAATTGTAAAACTTCAATCGATGAGATGAATAAAACTAACATCAAGGCGGAAACAAGTATTAAAACGAATATTGAGAATATGATAGAATGTACAAAAAATGTTGGTAAGTCAGCAGATGATCTAGCAAAAGCATTTAAAGGAGATAGTCAAATGCAGGGTCACTTAGGAGAAATGCAATTGGAAAATTTACTCAATACATTTGGTTTTAAGAAAGGAGAGGACTTTTTCGTGCAACATGATATTAGCAGTAAACGTCCAGATTTTATAGTAAAAATACCACAAGATAAGTGGCTGATAATTGATTCAAAAATGTCATTAATAAACTACTATAATTACATAAATGAGCCGGACAAGGAAAAGAAACATGGGTCTTTGAAGACGTATTGTAATGATATAAAAGAACAAATGAAAAATCTCAGCGAAAAGAAATATCACGAGTTACTGAAGGGCGAAGGGAAGGAGACGGTTGATTTCGTGTGTATGTTTCTACCGTTGGAACAGGCATACATTGAAGCACTATCTTTCAAGGGACATGATTTTTTTCAATTGAGTGCAAAGTATAAAGTAGCAGTCGTGACTGCATCGTCGTTGTCCCCTGTGCTACAAATGATATCTCAACTATGGAGCATGGAGAAGACCAATAGGAACATTGACGAGGTCAAGAAGAAGATCGAAAACTTGTATGACAAGTTGTGTATTTTTACTGAAAGCATGAAGAAAGTTGAAAACGGGTTAAATAGTGCATGTAAAGCTTATAAGGAAGCCGTTAAGCAACTTCAAAACGGAAAAGGTAATGCCATATGTCTTGCGGAAAATATTAAAAAAAAACTAGGAATTCTTCCAAAAAAGGAGCTTGTGAAATTGGGAGTTACAGAATGGATAGAAGAAAATGAATCGGAAGTTACAGAAGAAGTAAATACGCAGGCAAATACACTATTCATCAATGATGCAAGCACGTCAGACGATGACAGTGATTGTATTGACGACGACGAAGAAGAATACAACGATAATGATAACGGTTACGATGGCAACGATCAATAACTAACAACTTTGTTCTACAGCGTCAGTGATTATTATATTTATTCTTTCGTGTCCATTGTATTCGTTTATATCTGCTGAAACGATAAGACAGACAGTTTTATTCTTTGATGACATTAGAAAGTCTCCAAGTTCGGTTCCTATACAATTAAAGCATATTACACGATCGGACTTGTTTCCGTCCGTCAGGACGACGCTTATATGTTTATCTTTTAACACGTTGACAGAACAAATTCTAACGTCTTGCAGTAAAAATACTATCTTCGGATTGCCGACCCCAAAAGGTTCGAAATCTTCAATTTTTCTCAATAGATCGAAGTTTATACCACTGAGAGATATTGCTATATCGTACATGATAGATTTATTTATGAAATTCTTGTCAGAATTGATTTTGATTTTCTCTTTCAAAAATTTCGTCAACTCTTCTATTTTTGAAATTTCACACGTAAAACCACCCGCGAGTTTATGTCCACCGCCATTGATTAATAGATTCTTATTGTAAGCTTGCAGTATTATTTTGCCTATATTGACATCTCCGACAGAACGAGACGAGAACTTTATTGTCTTATTTTCAAGCTCCGTTCCTATTATAGTCGGATAAGAATATTCTTCTTTCAAACGTGAAGCTATTAAGCCGACTATCCCTTCGTGCCAGTCTTTTGAATATAGCAGTATAAAGCCTTGTTCTTTTATCTGTTTTTTTATTTTTTCATTTTGTTTATGCGTTTCGCGTATTGCCATTGCTTCCATATCTTTTCGTTTATTATTCAAATCACATAGTTTCTTTGCAAGAATTGTCGTTTTTTCTGAATTTGTTGATAACATAAACTCTATGCCAAGACTAGAATCGTCTATTCTTCCGCCGGCGTTTATTATTGGTCCAAGTAGAAAGCCGAAGGTATAAGCTGTGAGTTGATTTATATCATCATTACCAGTGGCCGTCTGAAATAATTCGTATAGATTGAAACTTTTTTCTTTATGTAGAACATTTAGACCAGTTCTTACAAAAGCTCTATTTAGTCGTGTCAAACTCATAACATCGCAAATCGTGGCAAAGGCAACAAGTGGCGTGAAGTGCATCAAGTTTATACATTGCAAGTTGTTGTTATATGTATTGTCTATATTTTGCACGTCGTTTCTATTTCGTGTCTTATTATCGTCATGAAGTTCGTTATTTTTGCTATTTTTATCATCCCTTTGATTCTCTTTTTGAGAATATTTAAGTCGTTGATATAACGCTATCATAAACAGAAAACTTACTCCGCAGGCACATAGATTGTGCAGTTCGCTTTGTATTTCCGTTTCGTCTATACGATTAGGGTCTACGCAAGCAACACATTCGGGCATTGTATCTGCCGATTTATGATGGTCTAGAACAACGACATCAAGACCGTTTGCTTTTGCGGTCTCAAATGGCTCAAACGCCGTTATTCCGCAATCAACGCATATTAGTAATTTTGCACCGTTTTTAGAGATCTTTTTTATTATCTCGCAATTCGGGCCATAGCCGTCCGTTGTTCTATTGGGAATGTAGTATGTCACATTCTGACAAAATTGTCTCAAAAACA